>DAOTCE010000010.1 GCA_035452965.1 Candidatus Paceibacterota bacterium
AGGCCCGGCCTGGCGCTGGGGGTTCACGCTCGACCCTTGGTGTTGAATGACCGTTTGGGGCTCGGCCAACAGCCCCGTTTTCCGGATCGGCAGGGCAGCGATGCTGCCGCTGCCGTAATTGGCGACAAGGAGACATTGGCCGGATTGGTCCACAGCCAGATGACAAGGGCCCGCTCCACCCGAGGGTTGCTGATTCAGTAAGTTGAGTTGGCCGCCTGGCCGGTCAATGCTGTAGGCGCGGACCGTGCCCCCGCGCTTGCCTCCCGGGGCACTCGTTTCACCCACCGCATAGAGAAAGCGCCGGCTGGGATGCAGCGCCAGGAAACTGGGGTTGGGCGTTTCCGCCGCCAACACCGGGGCGGCGAGTTGGCCGGTGGCGGGATTGAAGCCCGCCACGTAAATACCTTTGCTCTGGGCGCCGGTGTAGGTGCCGATATAGACTAGCAGGGCGCCGGGAGCCGAAATCTTGCCGGCAAGCATGGCGGGAGTGTAGAAAAATCCAGCGGTGAGCACAGGCCAAATGAAAGAGAGGCGCAACAACAATTTCATGAGGGCAGAGAACACGATTCACGGGCATTTTCAACTCGGAAAGGGAAGGCTGTTGGTTTGATCCAGGCACCGGATTGCGTCACGTTCCACGCCGGCTGGCATCGGCTTGTCGGTTCAGCTACGCTGTCGCGCATGAGCAATGAGATTCAGATTGTGCCGCTCTCCCGGAATCCGCGGGACGTGCGACGCTTCCTGATGGTTAGCTATGGCATTTACCAAGATGATCCCAATTGGGTTGCCCCGCTGCTGGCCGATCTCAAGCAAGTGTTCAGTGACGCCAACCCTTTGTTCGCGCATGCCGTGATGCAGCTTTGGGTGGCCACTCGGGGTGGACAGGATGTGGGGCGCATTGCCGGCATCATTGATCACAACTACACCCGGGCGACGAAAGACCCGGCTGCGTTCTTTGGGTTCTTTGAATCGGCAGACGATGCAGCGGTCAGCCGCAGGCTATTTGAAACGGTTGCCGGATGGGCCCATCAAGCGGGGTTGCCGCGCCTGCTGGGGCCGATGAATCCCACCTCCAACGAAGAGTGCGGCTTGTTAATCAAGGGGTTTGATTCGCCGCCGGTCATCATGATGACCTACAATCCGCGCTACTATGTGCCGTTGGTGGAGGCCGCGGGCTTCTCCAAAGCCAAGGATTTGCTGGCGTTTCACATGGACTTGGCAAAGATCCCGATGGATCGCCTTAGCCGCATTGCCGCTAAGATCAAACAACGCAATCCGAACCTCGTCTTTCGGCCAGTCCGTCGCAAGACGTTGCAGGCGGACCTCGCGAAGGTAAAGGAGGTATATAACGCCGCCTGGGAGGATAACTGGGGCTTCGTGCCGATGACGGACGCAGAGGTGGATTTCATAGCCGCCCGCTTGAAGCCGCTGCTGATGGAAGGCTTGGTCTGGCTTGCCGAGGCAGGCCCGGAGCCGGTTGGATTCCTGTTAGCCATGCCGGATTACAATGTGGCGATCCAGCCTCTGCGTGGACGCCTCCTGACACCGAAGGTGTTCGGGTTCCTTCCCTATCTGTTTGGCTGGAAGTGCCCGCCCCGGACCCGGGTGATCACTTTGGGCATGAAGGAGAAGTATCGCTCCAAAGGGCTCGAATCGGCCCTGTTAATCGAAGGACTCAAAACAGGCATCGCGGCCGGCGTTCGCGAATCAGAGGCTTCCTGGATTCTGGAGGACAACGTGCTGATGTGCCGCGTGCTGGAGGCCATTGGCGGCCGAGTTTACAAGACCTACCGCCTCTACACTCGGGCGTTAACCTGATCCGTCTTGAGCCGATGGGTTGGGGCATAGCTGGCTATGGAACGTCCGCCCGCGGCAAGCCGGGCGTCCACCTTCTGTGCTGGCTCACTTTGCCCCTTGAACTTGGCCGAACCGCTTCCTATTTTCGGCGCATGAAACGGATTTGCTTACTGTTGGTGACACTGGCGTTGTGCGCCTCGCCCACTCTGCGCGCCCAGGATGCGGCGACGGAAGAACGTTTGAACAAGCTCAGTGGGAAAGTGGAAGACCTGATCGCCGCGCAGGAGGTCGCGAGGAAGCAAATCACCGATCTGGCCAGGGAATTAAATAGCCTGCGCGAGCAGTCCGCCAAACCCAGCACCACCTACGCCCGGCCAGAGGACTTGAACAGCCTGGCCGAGAAGGTCAGAGAAGTGGACCGCAAGCGGATGGAGGACGCCGAGAGGACACACGCCGAACTTCTGAGGCTCCGCAGAGTGTTGGAGGCACCGATAAGCACCCCCAGAAAGAGCACAAGCATCAAGTCGCCCAAAGACAGCACGGCCACCTCCCCAGTACCAGCGACATCCGACGGGGGTTTCGAATACATTATTAAGCCCGGGGATACCCTGGACGCCATTGTGCAGGCTTACAAGGAGAAGAACATCAAGGTCACGGTGAACCAGATAGTAAATGCTAACCCGGGGTTGAAGCCAGAGCGCATGCGGGTGGGACAGAAGATCTTCATCCCGGCGCCATAGCCATCAGCGCCCGGTTTTCAAGGGGTCAGCTCCAATCGCAATACACTCCAATTGCGATCAGGAGGGATAGGCCAATCCGGTACCAACCGAACGCGGTGAAGGTGTGTGTCTGCACATAACGCAGCAGCCATTTCACCGCGATGAAAGAGACGACGGCCGAGACGAGAAATCCGAGCAGCAACAGTCCCCAATGTTCCGGAGCCGCGCCGGGCGGCGGGTGGTGCAACGCCTTGAATATCTTCAGGCCGCCCGCCGCCAGCATGGTTGGGATTCCCACGATAAAACAGAATTCTGTCGCCGCGGGCCGCGCCAGGCCGAGCAACAGGCACAGCAGAATGGTCGTGCCTGAGCGCGACGCCCCAGGGAAGACGGCTGCTACAACCTGGCCGAATCCGACCGCAACAGCGACAGCCCAAGTCACCTCGTCCTGGAGGGTCTTGCGGCGCAACCAAACCTCGATGAGGACGAAACCAACGCCGCCGACCAGCAAAGCCCAGGCCACCGGCCGAAGTTCTTCCGGTAGCGTGAACCCCATCTTCTCCAGCAAGTAGCCAGGACCGCCCGTTAACAAACAGGCCAGTGCGAGCTTCAGGGCATAGTCTCGCGTGGCCCGCTCGCGCCAGCGGAACAGGAACTGGTGAAAGCGTTTATGAAACAGGGGGATCACCGCCAGCACCGCGCCGGACTGGATGACGACATTGAAGAGGTCGCTTTGTCGGATATGCAGCCAGTGCTCGGCGATCAGCAGGTGGCCGGTGGATGACACCGGCAGGAATTCCGTAATCCCTTCCACAATTCCCAACAGAATGACCGCAATCCAGTCTGGCATCGTGGGGTTAGACGACAAACCGCAGCCTAAGACAAGCCCAAAAGCAGGCGGGCGCTACTTCTTCTTCTTGCCGAACACGTTGCCGAGGGCAGACTTGGATGATTCCCCGCGCTGACGGGCCTTGAGCAGGCCGAGAATGGCGTGCCAGCTGATGTAGATCCGGTGCCACTGACTCTCCAGATTGCGCAGCGCGCCTTCGTTGATATCGCTGAGGTAGCGCAGCGATGGCGCCTCGGCAATCAGGGCGTGGATCTCCTCCCGGGTTGGGGAGGGGACTTCCACGGCCGCCAGGATCAACTCCAGTTCCTGCACCAGGACACTCTTGGTCTCCAGAAACTGGCTGTCTTCCTCCGGGCTGAATTTCTTGCCGCGCGCCAGGTTCACGAAGTTGTTGAACTGTTTCCAACACTCGATGTAGTTCTCCACTTGGTCCACCAGCTGATCCAGTCTTTGATTGCTCATACGATGGTGAGATTAACTTTGGGGCGAGGAAGGTGTCTTGGGGGTGAGGTAAACAATTAAGCCGCCCCGCAGCTCGCGAGCGGCAATCTTGAGGCTGGGATAGGTGATAACCAATTCGGCGAGAGGAAGTTGTGCCGCGGCTGCCTCGCCGAACGCCGCCTGGACTTTCCGGGCGATATCTTTCAGTGCGCTGGCCGGAAAGCTCGACGGCAGCGTGCTCGTCAGCACGCAGCCTAAGCGGTCCACCGTAAAGCTGCCGGAGGGCAGGCGCAGCACGCTGGGCGCGGGTTTGGTGAAGAGACTCAGCAGACCCATATCGCCAGGACTTTCTTCATCAACTCCCGCACCTGGCCTGAAGCCAGGGAAGGTCTCCAGCCGACACAAAACTCGGTTTCTTCCTGGCAAGCCAGGGTGACATGACGCTGCGGACCGAATCCCTCGACCTGGTCCAGCGGGCCTGCACCCAACCGATCCCCGAGTGAGCGGAAGCGCTCCAGGCTCTGCCGTGCCCACGCCGCCATGCGCTCCGGGTTCTCGAGTCCCCGCGCGAGTTCGTGGCCGCCGTGACCGGGCCTCATCGTCAGCACGAATTCAAGACCTTCGATTTGTGACAGTTGCGCCAGTGGGGACACAGCGGTCTCGGGCGCGTCCGCCGGCGTCACCCCGCCGCGCGATTCGTCCAGGACCTGCGCTGTTTCCAGCAGCAGGGCGTTGTAAGGCTTGAAAACCGTGCGGGGGCGGTTTGGTTCAGCGGGCAATATCTCGAAGTTGCCCGCTTTCCAGGACAGGATTCTCTGGAACGCTTCTTCCCCGCGCAGGTCGGCCGCTTCGGCGTCGAGCAGCTCGCCGCTCTGGATCCAGATCATGCCGGTCTGTGTGCCATTGGTGATCCGCAGCACGGACGAGCTCTGCGAAATGCACTCCAACTGAATGATGTCCATGAGGCTCTTGCTTTGCACCCCACGAAAGCCGGCCTCGTCCTCGCGGCCGAGCAAAGACTCGATGCACGTCGCGAACATTCTGGTTTCCTGCTCAGTAGAGGGCTTGTACCAGAAAAGGTCCGCGCCCAGGGCGTAGGCGCGGGAGCGTAACTGCTCGTCCAGTTCCGCCGTGAGCGCCACGGTGCGCATTTGCGGATACTTGCGGCGCACGATTGCCAGGACCTGCAGGCCGTCCATCTTCGGCATTCTCAGATCGCAAATCAGCAAATCGAACGGTTCCGCTTCCAACTTCGCCAGGGCGTGCGCTCCGGAGGACGCGCTCTGGATCTCAGGCCGGCTGGCCAACTGTGCCAGGAGGTCCCGGTACAAGTCCAGCAGGTCCGGGTTATCGTCCGTCAATAAGATCTTAGGGCGCCTAGCCATCGCTTCCTGCGTCAATCGCTACTTCCGTGCCGTTGTAAACTCAAGCTTGAAAAGCCAACAATATCCACCCCGGACAACAGCAAGGCCTATTCCCCATTGGCGCGAAACCTGAAGTTTCCTTGGTTCTCTGTGCGCCGGGGCCCCGGTTGCCAAGGGAGACAAGGAAACGGGGCGGGCGGGCGGAACACTCGCCCAATACCCAATAACCGGCATTAATAGGACAACTAGTCCATTGATGAGACAATCCCAGCACCAGTTTCGACCGCTTTCGCGCCCTGCGACCTGTTGAATGCTATCGAAGTCCAAGGATGGGAACGCCGCGCCCACTTTCGCGGTGGTGGTGGCATAGAAACTGCGCAAATCGCCTCCAGAAGCAGTTCAACCGGAATCAGAGACATGAATCGTGCGCCATCGAGCACCCAGGGCGGCTTGCCGTCCGTAACGCCCCGGCCACTGGCAGAACTCCTGCCGGACCGAGATCCGTCGGGCATCTCGCTTTGCGCCGGGGTTGAAACGGCGGACGTAACGTAAGTGCACTGACTCACTTCATGAAGTTCAACATCTTTAATCCCTTCGGCAATCTTCTCCGGAAGCTGGTTGAGGCCCCCGAACAGGCTCCGCCTGTGGAGGAGCCCCCGGTTGCCCCTGCGCCCAAGCGCTCGATCGTCATGGCGCCGCGGCCGGAGCCGTTCCCGTCCGCAAACAACCGCCACCATCAAAACGGCCGCGGAGTAGAACTTCCCTTGCAGCCCATCTTTGCCAGCCTGCCGCAGGAACTGCAGGGCCGGCTGGTGCAACCGGATGCCGGCGGCCTGACGATTTCAATCCCGCTGGAGAAGATCCTCGCTCAGCTCTCGCGCGGAGCGGTGCATATCTCCTTCGGCGAAATCCGGCAGGCGGCGCCCGACTTCTTCACTCCGGAAAATGATCGGGATCGAGTGGCCGTTCTGCTGCCCCTGGGGGAAATCCTCTCCCGGCTGAATCCCGCACTCATAAATCGCCGGCGCACGCAGAAGCAGATTGAAGTCCCTGCTGATATCGCCAGTCCTTTCGACCCGGGCAGCCGCAGTCTCATCTACTCGGTGGGACCGAGCAAACCACCCTCCGTCCCGGCACCTGGTCCCATGCCGCCTCCGCGCCAGGTTGCCGTTCCGGCGCCGAAGCCGGCCCCGGCGCCGGCCCGCGCGGGAATGACGTTCGTTCCCCCGCCCGCGCCCCCGACCGCCACACCGCCCCTGGCTCCCGCGACGACCTTTACCCTGCGCACCCCGCAGGAACCGGCCCCCAGTCCGACGCCCGTGGTTGTCCCTGCCCCCGCGGCCCCGGCGCCGATTCCATTCAGGCCCGCGGCCGATCCCAACCCCCTGTTGATCAACCTGACCTCGCTGGCCGAAGGTTGGCCCGAAGCTGTCCGCCAGGAACTGGTTCAACTGAATCTGGTGGATGCGCGCGTCGCTCTGCCGACTGAAATAGTCGAGCGCGCGCTCAAACAGGGCCGCGTCGTGTTCACCTGGCGAACCTTGCGTTCCTGGATCAAGCCTGCGCCTCTGCCCTCGCTTTCCGCCCATGACAGCGCCGCGCTGGAACTGCCGCTGAAAGTGGTGGCGCCCCTGTTCCTGGCCCGGAGGCAGGAGACCGGCAAAGCTCAGCAGAAGGTTGACATTGACAAGGACATTCCCGATGTGTTCTTCGGATTTCCTCAGCCGGCGTCCGACCTCGCCGCGGCCGGCCTGGGGGTCAGCACGTCGCCCCCCAAGCCGCAGGACACCAACTTCTACGTTTGGGACGACACCACCGACCGGGCGCGAGTCCAAGAGGACGAAACGAAGCGTGGCCCCACCCCAGGAACCAAGTTTGTCGCCAAGTACGCCACCCCCAATGAGGTCGTCTCGCGCGCAGCGGTGCTGGATGGAGTGACCGGCGTGCTCATTGCCCTGCCCGACGGTCTGATGGTGGCCAGCCGGCTGTCGCCCGACCTCAATGGCGATACCCTGGCAGCCTTCCTGCCCCAAATCTTTGGCAAGATCACGCAATGCACCAAGGAACTGCGCATGGGCGAACTCAACAACGTTGGGTTCACGGTCGGCAACGTTCCCTGGAAGATCTTCCGTGTGAACGCCATCTTCTTTGCCGCTTTCGGCCGCCCCGGCGAACCGCTGCCCACCGCGCAATTGTCCGCCCTCGCCGCCGAACTGGACCACAAACCGAAATAACTTTATGGCCATCATCAATCAAGCAACCAAAGAACTGCAGGTCAAAATCGTCTATTACGGCCCCGCCATGGGCGGCAAGACGACCAACCTCGTCCAGGTCCACGACCACGTGCAGACCGCGGCCGGCAACAAAGGCAAGCTCGTCTCCCTGGCGACCAGCTCCGACCGCACCCTCTTCTTCGACTTCCTGCCGATCGAAGCCATGTCCATCAAAGGCTTCAAGACCAAGTTCCAGCTCTACACGGTCCCCGGCCAGGTCATCTACAACACCACCCGCCAGCTGGTGCTGCGTGGTGTGGACGGCATCATCTTCGTCGCCGATTCCCAATACGAGAAGATGGCCGAAAACGTGGAGAGCTTCGCCAACCTGGAAGACAACCTCAAGTCCCTGCGGCTCAACTTCGCCGAAATCCCCTACGTTCTCCAGTACAATAAGCGCGACCTCCCCAACGTTGCCCCCATCCAGTACATGGAGTTCCTCCTGAACAACCGGGACATCCAGGTCCCCTCCTTCAGCGCCACCGCGCACAAATGCGAAGGCGTCTTCGAGGCGCTCAACATGATCACCCGCATGTTGCTGCACAAATTTGTCAGCCAGGGAACTCCGCAGTACGCATGACATGGCTTCGCTGCCTCAACTCATCGAGGAAGACATCGAGCGGCTCGACGACGAGCTGCGCGAACTGCTCGGCAAGAGCGACGCTACCACCGCGCTGATTATCGACAAAGGCGGCTTCCTGATCGCCAGCCAGGGCGACGCAAGGCAGTTTGACGTCACCACCATCGCCGCGCTGGCGTCCGGAGCCTACATGGCCACGCAAACCATTGCCGGGCTCGTCCACGAACCCAACTTCAACAGCGTCTATCAGCAGGGCGAAAAATTCAGCATGTTCGTCGTCTGCGTGGATGAGAACTGCCTCCTGCTTGTGGTCTTCAAAGCCCAGGTCAGCGTTGGCGCCGTGAAATACTTTGCCGCCCCCGCTGTGAAACGCATCGCCCTCCAATTGCAGCTTGCCCAGGAGCGCAACCCGGAAGGCGGGCTCGACCTCTCCGAACTCAATCTGGCCGACCCCAGCGACGTCTTTAAGCGCAAGGCCTGACCCGCCCACCCCCGGGCTCCCGGCAACACCCGCGGACCTCTCCGTATCCGCACCGTATCCGCACCGTATCCACACCGTAGGTTCAATGGCACAACCTGCTGTGGTCCAGCTACTTGCGCCAATTCACGACGCCGACCCGCACATCGGCTGCGCAACAACGGTTCCGGCAGCCGACGCACCGCCTGCGCCGACCGCGACACCGATAGCAATGCCTCCGCGCCGCCCGGCAAGGCCAAATGCGCGCCCCACGCCGATTAACCTCGAACGCCAGGGGCGGCTCAGACACCGGGCGAAGGGATGAAGGCGGCTGACTTTTAGAGCGTGTTTGAAAAATGAGCGTTCGGGAGGGCAAGCGTCCCCGCGAGCCCTGACTTCTCCCCTCTCCCCACGAGATTTGGGCTCACGAGCACGTTCGCCCTCCCCCAGGCGAATTTGCAAACACACCCTTGATCATTAATGGTTGAGCAAGCAGGAATATGAAGGCGCGCGCGAGCGGGATGCCGGAAGAGGCGTATTGGGAGACGCGGTTTGATGTGTGACTGATTGACGTTGCGACCCGGCAACGCCGCGGGGGACGGCGCGGGGACTCAACCGGCCCAATCGGCGCAGAGGAGTTCGGCCTGGGCCAGGACGGTCTGGGTGGCTTGTTCCTGCTTGTCCGGCGGGTAGTCGTAGTTGCGGAGAATGCGCTTCACCATGGCGCGGATTTTGGCGCGGACGGCTTCCTTGATGGTCCAGTCTATGGTGACGCTCTTGCGCACGCCTTTGACGAGGTCGCGGGCGATGGCTTTGAGGGTCGCATCGCCCAGCTCGGCGACCGCGCTGTCGTTGGTGCCGAGGGCGTCGTAGAAAGCCATTTCGGCTTCATTGAGCCCGAATGAGTTCGCCGAGCCGGCGTTTGTCCACTTCGGGCCGGGCGTAGTTCTTGGGCAGGACGCCTTTGAGGACCGGGTTTTCCCGCTCGATGAGGTCCATGGCGTCGTCAATGAGCTGGCCAATTTCGGGTTTCTTGGCGGACTTGTGGATTTCTCCTGCCAGCGAGCTTTCAGGGGCACCCAGAAGATGTTCTGGCCGGTGTATTCGTCGCGGTCCTCAAGGACGTAGCCGCGCTGGGACTCCTTTTTGACGAAGTATTCGCTCTTCGGGTTGGCGGTCTCGCGGAGGAGCCATTGGCGTCGCTCCTCGTAGGAGTCGGAGACGTATTTCAGGAAGATGAGGCCGAGAACGACGTGTTTGTATTCGGCGGCGTCCATGGCGCCGCGGAGGGTGTCGGCGGCTTTCCAGAGTTTCTCCTCGTACCCGATGTTGGCCTGGGTGTCGCCGTTGCGGGCGTTGGGCCTGGTGGGCTTGGCGTTAGTCATTGGCAGCGGGGGTGGGAAGCGGGTTGGTGTCCGCAGAGGACGCCTTATGGCCAAAGGTTAATGTCGCGACTGTGCCACCCATGACGTTAAGTCGCGCAATGATGGGATGGGGCGGGGAAAGTTGAAAGGGGAAAGTCGTTGGAGGAGGTGATGCTGGCCCGCCGCCGCGTGGCTTCGGCGCGGCAAGCGCAGTGAATAAGTCGGTGAATAAGTTTCTGTCCGCAGTTTTACGGGTAGGACAGCCTTTGTCCAACCCCCTCGTGTAAGGTTCCAGCATAATGAAAACTGGAAGCCTGCAAATCCGAAACGCTGGCTTGTTCGAGCACCCTCACACCAGACGGCACACTGGCAGGGAGAAAGTATTCCCGGAAAGGCCGGCACGTCATTGCCCTCGATAATCTAATCAGCACGCCGCCGGTCGCGGCGCCAATAGTGTTGTTCCCCACCGGAGATGAGAGAGAGTCTTCCAGGCAGGCTGCTGATCGCGCTTCTCCAGGCGCCGGCGGAGAAGATGGCGGCCATTGAGGAGATTCTCTACGCGGGAAAAGCCGGGATTCGAAGCGCGGAGGACGCCAGCGTGGCCCCGCGTTTTGCCTTCCGCAGAGCGGGCAGCCATTGGCGGGTGGTGTTTGCCGGGAATGCGGAGTTTTACATTGAGGACACGCTCGGGGCGCGCTACCTGGACTACCTGCTGCACCATCCGAACGAGCCTGTATCCGCTTTCGACCTGGAGGTCGCGATCCGGCCGGAAAAGGCGGGAGCGCGAGCGAAGGATTCGATTCAGGAGCAGACGGACCCGGAGGCGGCGAGGAGGTATTTGCGGGAGCTGAGCCGGCTGCGGGCGGAGCGCGAGGAGGACGCCGATAATGGCAGGCAGACTGAGGCTGAGCACAAGGCTAAAGAGATCGCGGCTCTGGAGGAGGCGCTTCGTGGCGGCGGCCTGGCTGGTGATGCCGGGGAGCGAGCCCGCAGCAATGTGAACAAGGCCCTGGCGCTGGTCCGCCGCCGATTGGCGCGAGGAGACAAGGCGGAAAGAGAGTTCGGCGCGCACGTCGGGCAGTTCGTAAGTGTCGGATACCAGTGCGTGTATGCGGCGCCGGGCGGCGGGTGCTGGGAGTGATTCCGCGGAAGAAGCGATCTGGGCAGCCAAAATACCCAAATGGGTAGCCTCACTACCCACCCAAGGAGTGGAAACGTAAGACATTATGAAAACAAAATCGCCAGCACGAACACGCCGGGCCGCGGACAAAGTCCAAGCGTCGGAGCGGGAACGACGGATCAACGCCGGGTGGCTCCGGCTCTGGAAAACCGTCTATCCCAGCATCCCGCCGCCCGTGGAAGTCCCAAAGCCGGCCCGCGGCGACAGCCGCGAAGCGCGGCGAGAGTCCAAGGTTCGGCGTTCGCCGGCAGAGCGCCCGGCCGCCATGGGTTACCTCTCACGATTCCTGTGCGCCGGGTTCGCCCTGACGCTCCTGGCCGCCGGTTGTGCCAGCCGCCCGCTCAAGGGCGGCAAAGCCGTCCTGACCCGGAAACCCGCGGGCCTTATCGAGCAGACGCTGGTGCAGTCCGAAAACCCGGCTCAGTCCACAAAGCAGGACCAGGCAAGCGTCAAGGTGCGGTCCTACACCGTGCCTGCGGGCTCGCGGTGGGAGGCGCCGCCCCTGGAGACGCCCGCGCCGGGCGTTGCCCTCACAAACGTCCAGGCCGTGGTGTTGAGCGCGCCGATGCCGGTGGTCGAGCGGGAGGAATCCCGCGCCCGCACGGAACTGGGCGCCGCGCAGAAAGACACCGCCCGGGAAATGGGCGCCAAGCTCGCCAGTCTCAAGGGCATTGTTTGGGTCGGGGCGGCACTCTTCGTGGCGGGCCTGGCGTCGCTCGTCTGGCCGCCGCTCAAGGCAGTCGTCGCCAGCGTGACGACCAGCGCGGCGCTGATGCTGGGCGGCCTGGCGCTCATGGTTCTGCCCACAATGGTGGCCGGCAATGAGCCGCTGATCCTGGGTGTGGTCGCCCTGGCCGTCGGCGGCTGGGCGCTGGCCCATCGTCACGGCTGCCTGCGGGGCATGGTGGCCGCCACCGGCACGGCGCGAACCACTGCTCCGCGCTCCGGGGATGGGGCTGCCGCAACGCCCGGCACCGGCACCGCGAACTCCTAATCCCATTTCACCTCCCTATGAGCACAAATCTCCATTCCCCAATCTCCGTTCCGCGCAGCATCTCCGGCGAGGGCTGGGCGGCCATCGCCGGCGCGGCCGGCTCGGCGTTCCTGCTGGCCAGGAAGCTCCTCGGCCCCAGGCCCGCCAAGCCGGAGCCAATGAGCCGGGCCGACTTCTACGCCGAGAGGCTCGACCTCCGCGAACGACTGCACGCCAACCACCTGGCCCTGCTGGAGAAGCTCGACGCTAATCACCGGGAGCTGCTGGCCGCTCTGGAGCGGCAGGGCGTCCGCATCAGCGCCCTTGAAGCGGGTGTCGCCCGCCTGGAAGAGCGCTCGAGGAAGTAGCCATGCCGCCCCTTGACCAAACGGGTCATGGCCATAGCGGCGCCGTGCAGAAGATTTTTGGCGCGCGCAGTTACGTTGGTCCGCGGCGGCTGGCCGCCGGGGGACCACGCGCGCCGTTCACAAAACACAACAGTAGTAAGGAATAGAATTATGAAGATAAAAGACGTTCCCCAAGTGGGAAAACTGGGCCTCACTGTGACCTGGCCGGGCCGCTATGGCCTGATCCGGAGACTGCTGGTGACTCCCCGCAACCCCCGCACCTCCGCGCAGCAGGTGATCCGGCAGAACCTGGCCACCCAGGCCGCTGCCTATGACCAGTTGACCGACGCGCAGCAGGAGGCGTGGATCGCCACCGCGGCGCAAATGCAGAGCAAGCCGACGCTGGGCCAGAGCGGCCCGCTCACCGGCCTGCAACTGTTCACCAAGCTGAACTGCGCTCTCCTGGCCATCGGCGCCCAACCCGTCACGACGCCTCCGGCAAAACCGTTGCTGGAGATCCTGCCGATTGACGGTTTGGAGATCACCAATGCCGCCGGAGTTGTCACCCTCCAGCTGCATACCACCGGCTCCCCGCCGGACGGCACGATGCTGCGCGCCTGCGCCCCGCTCAAGAGCGGCGCCCGGCGCGGTGACAATTACCGCCTCCTGGGCACACTGGGCAGCCCGTCGGGCAACTCCATCGCCATCACGAGCGCCTACACCACTCGCTTTGGCGTGCCCGCCGTGGGCAGCCGCGTGTTCGTGAGCGTGAATGCCAACATTGACGGATACCAGGGTATCCCGTTGGTGTTCTCCGCGCGAGTGCCCGCCGCGGCCTAGGATCAGTCCACCGGGAAACGTGGTCTGAACCAGTGGCAATCCCATCCCTCTCACTCCGAGGGGGAGGGTGCCCTGCAGGGCGGGTGAGGAGTTCACGGTAACAACATCGGGCCCCCAGAGCTGATACGGCCTGGGGGCCCCTTCATCGCCCTTCCATTAACTTTACCTTGGGCCGCGCTCGATGAGCGCGCCCTGACCTCCAAATCACTATGAAACTTATTCCTCCTGCCGACGAGCGTGGCCGCTGCGCGCTCAAACTTCGCCTGGAAAGACAACTCCGCCAAATGTTCGGTGGCTGCTGGCGCGTGGATATCATTCCCGGCCGCTACGGCTGGTACGCGCGCGCTGTGCCGCTGCGCCGCCGGGCGAAGCGGGCTCGGGCCGGCACAGATCAGAAAGAGCGGACGTTACCGCACAGCCTTGGCGGCGAAGCGGTACATGTCGCCCCGATATACGGCGTTCTCCATCTCGACAATCATGTCCTTGGCGCAGAATGAGGCCCCTTCAACCCGGAACGCGGGAATGGGCCGTTCCACCCGGAAGACCTTGAGCCATTCGCCATCCAGCACCACGGCGCTGAGCATCTGGTTGATCTCCGTCAGGTGGATGCCGTAATGCTTCGCGAAGACCTCGTAGAGCGACTGCTCCAGGTTGCGGCGCTGGATATCGGGGCAGAGGGTCAGTGAGATGTAACGCGTCTCCTGCATCATGGGGATGCCATCCGCCAACCGGAGGCGCTCGATCTCACAGAACGGCCCTTTGAGGGTGAACTGGCGCCCATTGATGGTCTGCGTATGGTTCCCTTCGCGCAGGTGGAAGCCAACAAGCCTGGTCGCCGGCTTGCGCCCGGCCTCGATCATGTTCCGCGTGAACCCGAATATGCGGTTGATGGCGCGCAGCACCGGGAAATCGCGAACGAAGGTGCCCTTGCCTTTGACGCGGGTAACCCAGCCTTCCTTCTCCAGCTCGTGCAGGACCTTGCGCGCGGTCGTGTTGCTGACGCGATAGCGCGCGATGATCTCGTTCTCCGAGGCCACGGGCGCGCCGGGCGCCAGCTCGCCCCGTTGTATGGCGCCGACGATCTTGCGGCGGATTTGAAAGTACTTGGGTGGACTGTATTTATCCGGAGCCACAGCGTTGAATCTCGTTATCCACGGCCATTAACCGCCGGGCGCGGCCGCTTGTCAAGGCGCGCCCCGAGGCTTACACGACCTCCACGGGGCACTTGGGCAGCGCGGCCACGAAGGCCTGGCCGTATTGCTTGGTGAGGATGCGGTTATCGAGGGCCACAATGATTCCCTGGTCGGTCCTGGTGCGAATGAGGCGGCCGACGCCCTGGCGAAACTTGAGAATGGCCTCCGGCAGCGAGAACTCGCGGAAGGAATCGCCCCCGCGGGCTTCGATGGCCTCGATCCGCGCTTCGATCAGCGGATGGTCCGGCACCGCGAAGGGCAGGCGGGTGATGATGACATTCGACAAGGCCTCGCCCGGCACGTCCACGCCCTGCCAGAAGCTGTCCGTGCCGAAGAGCACGGAGTCCACATCATCCTTGAACCTCTCCAGCATGACCGAGCGCGGGGTGCCCGTGCCCTGGACAAAGCAGGCGATGCCAACCCGGTCGAAGAACGGCTGCATCAGCTCGGCGACTTCCTGCATGAGCTTGAAGTTGGTGAACAGGACGAAGGCCTTGCCGTGGGTGAGCTTGACGAAATGCTCGATCCAGTGGATCAGGGCGTCGCGGTAGCCGTCGGCGCGCGGGTCGGGCATCTTGCCGACCACGTAGAGCTTCATCTGGCGCTCGTAATCGAAGGGCGTGCCAACCTGGAGCAGGGTGGCGGCTTCGGCGCCGACGCGATGGGCGAAGTAGAGTAGGGCAGGCGTCCCGCCTGCCTCCTGTTCCTTCACGAGCCCTGACTTTGAAGTTCTGATGGGCAGGCGGGACGCCTGCCCTACGCTCAGTCGGTATTCGCCGGCGCTCAGACCCGCTTTGGCGGGATTCTGCTGGATGTAAACAGCATACTTCTCCAGTTGGGCCGGATTGCGGACGATGCAGTCGAAGGATTCGTCTTGCCAGACTTTGCCTTTGCGCCCAAGGACCTCATTCAGCTTGTGAGCCGTAAATGATTTCCAGGAGTGCAGGATATCCTTCAGGAGATGGCCTTGCACCGGCTGGACCAGCACGTGCACATGGTTGGGCATGACGACGTAGCCTCGCAGGACGTAGCGCTCGCCTTCAAAGCAGCGCAGCGCTTGCTCAACTACTGCCGCTCGGTCCGGGTCGCGCAGCCAACAGGCGCCGTGCCCGGCGTCGAGCCACTGGTGGAAGCGTTCAGTGAAGCGCGCGTGGTAATCGGCCCGCTGCTCCCGGCTATGCGGTTCAGGATTGCGGCGATGCCAATCGTCGAGTTCCGCCTCCCATTGGCGCGCTTTGTCCTGTGGGATCGAGTCGCCCAGCCTGAAGGTGACAAAGTAAGTGCATCCCTCCTGCCGCCAGTGTGGAAGGTGCCGCGAGTAGATTCCGACCGGGGCTTCAGGGTCGAACGGAGCGAAAAGTAGGGCAGGCGTCCCGCCTGCCTTCTTCGGGATGGGCGTCTCCGCTGGTGCAGGCAGGCGGGACGCCTGCCCTACTTTAGTCGCCAAGGTGGCGCTGGTCATGATGATGGACGTGTCGCTGTCAAAAAGGCGGCGGCGCAGGTAATCGGCCACGTCAATCGGTGCGGCATTCAGCGCCAACGCCTTTTGCGCCCGCCCGCCGCGCTCGACCCAATACACAGAGTCCTGGGCGCTCTGGTTGAGAAACACCGCTATGGCTTCGCGCAGCTCCGCCAGCCGGCGGTTGCATTCCATGAGCTCATCCCCGATCTCCTTGTCCTCGCTGAGCTTGATCAGCTCGCTGACCGCCTCGCGCACGCGCTGGATGGGGAGGGTGACGCTGTCCTGCACCAGCTCAGGCTGGCGGATCCGCAGCTCGCTCCACTCCCGCCGGCGCGAGAGCGCCGCCGCCCCGCCGCCGAAGCTGCGCTTCCTGGCCTCCTGCTGCAGCTCGTCGCAGGCGCTTTCCACGTGGGCGAAAAAGCCGTCGGCCGCCTTGAGGAGGTCGGCGACGAGCTTGACCGCGGCGCCCTTGCGCAAGGTGGCGAGGAGACCCTTCTCGGTGCGGGGATTCCAAAGGCGGTGCAAGGCATAACGGACCTGGCCGCTGGACACACTCAGCCCGATGTGCCGGGAGGCCACATGCTCCATGTGGTGCGCCTCGTCGAAGATGACGAAGTCATTGCGAAACAGAATGCCGCCCTCCATTTCCTCCTCCAGGCCCCCGAGCAGCGTGAAGAACAGGGTGTGGTTGAGCACGACCACGTCCGAGGAGAGGATGCGGTTGCGCGCGCGCTGGAAGAAGCAAATGCCGTGTTCCTTCCCGAAATCGGACGGATACCCGCAGAGCTTGGGCGCGCACAGGCCGCGCTCGGAACAGACCTGGTCCCACACCTTCGGATCGGGCTCCACCTCGAAGTCCGAGAGGCTGCCGTCGGTGGTGGTCCTGGACCATTCGTGAATCCGCCGCAGCTCCTCACTCTCTGACGAGGTGAAAAGGTTGCCGGCCTGCTGGATGGCTTTGTGGAGGCGCCGGGTGCAGAGGTAATTGGCCCGCCCTTTCAGCATCGTGAAGCTGAATTTCACCGGGAGAATCTGCTCGAGCATGGGCAGGTCTTTCTCCGTGAGTTGCTCTTGCAGGTTAATAGTGTGTGTGCAGACCACCGCCTTCTTCCGGTGCGCCACGGCATACAGGATCGCCGGCACCAGGTAAGCCAGGCTCTTGCCGACACCCGTGCCGGCCTCGACCGCCAGGTGCTCGCCCTTTTCCAATGCCTGCGCCACGGCCACCGCCATTTCCTGCTGCTGCGGGCGAAACTCGAAGTTCCGGGACCGGGACAGGATGCCGTTGGGCGAGAATATCTCAGCGGTCTGCTGGACGAGGTCAATGCCGGACCCGGCCGGCTGGGGCTCAATGGTGCTGATCATTCGGAAGGAGGGCCCGGGGAACGCCCGCTGCTACCGTGGCCGGCGCACCACCACTTCCTGCGGCGCCTGGTTCTTCACGATCATGTTGGCCGGCAGGATGCCGCGCCAACTGGTGTTCGGATAGATGACCGAGCCGCGGCCGATGATGCTGCCGGGATTAAGCACAGCGTTGCAGCCGATGTCGGTGCGGTCGCCCACCAACGCGCCGAACTTGCGCAAGCCGGTGTCATAAGGGCGGCCATTTATGTCCACGGTAACGTTCTCGGACACGAGTTTGACGTTGGAAATGGCCACTCCGGCGCCCAAATGAGCCCGGTAACCGAGGATGGAGTCGCCGATATAGTTGAAATGCGGAGCGACTACGTCGTTGAACAGGAGGGAGTTCTTCACCTCGCAGGCATTGCCCACGATACAGTTGTCCCCGATGATCACCTGCTCGCGGATATAAGCGTTGTGGCGGATTTGGCAGTTGCGCCCAATAACGGCCGGCCCTCTGATCATGGCGCCGGACTCCACCAGCGTGCCTTCGCCAATGAACACCTGCTCGCCAATATGGGCCGTCCCAACCGAGCGATGGTGCAAACCGGGACAAAGGTTCGCCTCCAGGTAAGCCTGAATACGCTTCAGCGCGTCCCAGGCATATTCGCACCCGTCGAAGACGGCCGCATGCGCCGTCTGGGTGAGGTCGAACAAGTCCGCTGGCTTGAACATGCTGGCAACTTAGGCGAAAGCGCTGGAGCCGCAAATCATTTTGTCAACCACGTGGACAAGTTGCCCAACATTCAGTGGAACGAATGTGAACAGCCTGCGAGTAATGTGAACAACCAGACGAATCGCCTCTTTTTCACTGGCTTTGGCTGCCGCTTTCAGGTTTCCTGCTTGCATAAGTCATTGCCGTGACCTTGACTACGAGGGTTGTTTGCCTTATTCACAGCCTTTAATACGGATAGTATTTCAGGTACAAGAACAGATATATTAAGCACGCGATGAATCTAACGATCTCGAAGGAGCAAATCATTAACGGGCTGCAGGCCGTGCAGAACGTGGTGAGCACGCGCACCACGCTCCCGATACTGTCCAACGTGCTGTTGCGAGCCGAGGGCGAACGGCTGGAGTTCACTGCGACCGATCTGGATGTGACTGTCGCTTGCAGCGTCGAAGCCAAGGTGAAGAAGACAGGGGCTTCAACGGTTCCGGTTAAGAAGCTCTTTGGCATTGTGCGCGAATTGACCAACATGGAGATTGACCTGGAGGTGGACGAGAAGAACATCTGCACCATCCGGTCCGGCCCGTCATTCTACAAGATCAACGGCCTCAACGCGGACGAATTCCCGCCGCTGCCAAAGTTCAAGGAGGACAAAAAGGTCGTTTTGCCCCAGGAAACGCTCAAAGCCATGATGCGCAAGACCTCCTTTGCCATCTCCTATGACGAATCACGTTACGTCCTGAACGGCATTTACCTGAGTTTGAAGGACCACAAGATGACCATGGTGGCGACCGATGGGCGGCGCCTCGCCCTGGTTGACGAAGACCTGGATGTCGGGGAAAAAAGCCAAGGCGAGTTCATTGTCCCGGCCAAGACCGTCAACGAGCTGAACCGCCTGCTGCAGGAGAAGGGCGACGCTGAGATCCGCTACGCGGAGAACCAAGCCTCATTCAGCCTGAAAGATGAGAAAGGCGCCGCAATTCTGATTATCTCCAAGCTGATTGAGGGCAATTACCCCAACTACCGGCAGGTTATTCCGGCGGCAACCAAGGAGCGGGTGTCGCTGGCGCGGGAGGAATTCCTGCACGCGTTGCGGCGGGCCGAGATCATGACCAGCGAGAAGTCCAACTCGGTCAAATTGAGTTTCGGGAAGAACAAGCTGGAAATCACGGCCAATTCACCGGAAGTGGGCGAGGCCAAGGAGACCCTGGCGATCAACTACAAGGGACCGGAGATGGCCATTGCGTTCAATCCCAAATACCTCATTGACCCGCTGAACGCCTTGCCTAACGACGAGATCTTCCTGGAGCTCATTGACGAGCTCAGCCCGGGCGTGGTCAAAATCAACGGCCCCTTCCTCTACGTCGTGATGCCGATGCGGTTAAGCTGAGGCAAGGTAACGCGGGTTGATAGCAGCCCGAAAAGATGATAACGAAAAAGGCGCAGCTCCCGCTGCGCCTTTGCAGTTGTTGGAATAGCTGCCTACTTGCGGCGGCGGAGAACGGCTGAAGCCAGCAAAGCAAAGCCGCCCATCAGCGAAAGGCTTGTCGGTTCGGGGACTGGGGTAAAGGTGGTCACCTCCGAAAACGTCTTGCTCGCATTGAGGTCGTCAAGCGTCAGCGTTGGAGCATTCCCCGCGGTTCCTTGACGTAAATTGAGGGCAGCAATGTTCTCATTCTCTGGTGAGACGGTAGTCCAGTTCTTGGTCACGTATGCAGTGTTGTTGAGTTCCACGGCTAGGTCACTGAAGGGATTCACATATAAAGCACCCGTATCGTTTAGGGCACCAGCGACATTGTGATATGCCATAACCACACGGTAAGGAGCGTTAAAGCTCAACTCGGTCGTTCCGTAGACGGGAGTCCCACCTGTGCCAGAGGTTTCCACCCAGCCAAGGACATATCCTGAGCCGGAAGACTTCACGAAGAGGCGATCAAAGAACAAGCTGGTATTTCCAACGGTCGGTGTAAAATGCAGGAAATAGTCACCTGTGGCCTGGGCGGCTGAAACGTTGAGCGACAGACCGATGTAAAAGTTCTCTCCGTCGGCAAGCGTTGTTATACCACCAGGGAGCGCTGAGTAAGCATCCTGTCCGTTCGTAGTTAATGGCACCTGACCTGAGGAAACCTGTATCGGATTTACGACTGAAGTGCCGGTTATCGTCCAGCCCCCCTGGCCGAGCAGAGCACCATCAGGGAAGCTAAAAGTGTCCGAGAAAACGGGCGTTGCTTGGACAGCAACATTCACTGTCAGCAATACACAGCAAGAGCAAAGGATTTTCTTCATAGCTTAGATACGTTGGTTTTTGAACATCAACCTTTTCATTAAGGGCCGCCGTCAGAGTTATTGCAAGCAAAAAGTTATTTAATTCTTATTCACGGGGGCATCTCATCTTCTCGCAGGGGCGCCAACATTCCTGCCACCAACCCTACCGCTTCTCGGCCCCTGAGCCGACCGGACCATCGTCGCTGCTTCCCTTCCTTGGCAGGACCAGCCTATCCTTCAGTCTGAGTGCGATAGCCTGGATTGCGCCTGACACACCCGTCAGACACCGACCCGAGCCCAGCGATACCCCGGTGTGTATCCCATGGGGACCGCTCCCCATGGGATACACACGGGGGTCGCACCGTGGTCTGGCATGGGCTACACCGTGCAGGCGCGCCGCACTGTCCACTTTTGAGACAGTTGGGGAAGGGTGACAACCAAGGATCGGTGCGCTTTGTTCTGCGCAGCCTGCTGCGGTCGAATCTCGGAGAGACGGAAATGTCGGCGTTCCTCTGCAACAAACTGGGACGCGCCCCTTATTCACTAATTCACAATCACATCTGCTCGAGCGTCTCAATGCCCAGCACCTCCAGACCCTGTTTTAAGACGCGCCCGGTCAGATCGCAGAGGACCAGGCGGCTGGTGCGCTGTTCGGCTTCAGACTTGAGCACAGGACAGTTTTCGTAGAAAGCCGTGAAGTGCCCTGCCAGTTCGTAAAGGTAATTACAGAGGAAGTTGGGCCGGTAATCGTCGGCGACGGCTTCGAGGACGAGGCCGAAATTCAGCATGTGCCTGGCAAGAGCGAGCTCCTCGGGCGCGCTGAGAAGCAGGGGGCCAGGCGAGGCGCTTTGTTCCACATTGCCCTTTCGGAAGATGCTGCGGATGCGGGCATAGGCGTATTGGAGGTAAGGGGCGGTGTTGCCGTTGAGCGCCAGAAGTTTGTCCCAACTGAACACGTAATCCCCCTGGCGGTTGGGAAGAAGATCGGCGTATTTGAGCGCGCCAAGGCCGACCACCCGGGCGATTTCACGGCGCTCGGCTTCGGGAAGTGCGGGGTTCTTGGCGGAGACGGCTGTTAATGCCCGTTCCTGGGCTTCGTCGAGGAGGTTGGTGAGCTTGACCGTCTCGCCGGATCGCGTCTTAAAGGGCTTGCCGTCGTCGCCCAGGATGGAGCCGAACCAGACATGGGCGAGCTTGGTCCTGGCTTCAGGATGCCAGCGGCGGAAGGCGGCGAAGAGTTGCTGGAAATGAAGCTGCTGCCGTGCATCGGTGACATAGACGACCTCGTCCGGATGCCAGGTTTCGAGGCGATACGCCAGGGTGGCGAGGTCGGTCGTGGTGTAGTTGAAGGCCCCATCACTCTTTTGGATCAAAGCGGGGTGCTCCTTCAGCTGGGGGATGTCGTCAAAGAAGACAGCCAGCGCGCCCTCGCTCTGGCGGGCGATGCCCTTGTCGCGTAGCTCCTGCACCAGGGGCTGGAGGCGCGGATGGTAAAAGCTCTCGCCGAGGGTGTGGTCAAATCGCACGCCGAGGCGCTCGTAAATGGCGTCGAACTGAGCGCGGGACAGGGCGATCATTTCGCGCCAGATGCGGAGGTTCTCCTCGTCGCCCTGCTGCAATTTGACCAATTCGCGGCGGGCTTCATCGAGGGCGGCGGGATGGTCTTTGCACTCGGCGGCGGCCTGTTTGTAGAGGCGCTCCATCTCTGAGATGGGGTCGGCTTTTAGCGCGGCGGCGTTCAGGCCGCGCTTCCAGCCGGCCAGCAGCATGCCAAATTGAGTGCCCCAGTCGCCGAGGTGATTGTCGGTAACCACCTTGTGGCCCAGCAGGCGGAGGGTGCGCGCCAGGGCATCGCCCAGAATGGTCGAGCGGATGTGGCCGACGTGCATCGCCTTGGCGACGTTGGGGGAGCTGAAATCAACGACAATGGTGCGCGGCTGCGAGGCGGGCTGGAAGAACAGCGGTTCGCCGCGGGCGGCGGCCTCCAGAGGCTGGGCCAGTGCGGCGGGTTTGAGACGGAAGTTAAGGAAGCCCGCGCCGGCAACGTCCACGGATTCACAGATGTCGCCGACCTGGAGCTTGGGGAGAACATCGGACGCCAGTTGGCGCGGGTTCATCCTCCGGGCCTTGGCGAGCGACATGAGGGCATTGGTCTGGTAATCGCCAAACTTCGGGTCGGGGCAGGGGCGGACAAGGACCGTGGCAAGGTCGGCGTCGGGCAAGAGGGTGTGGACCGCCTGCTGGAGGCGCTGCTCGATAAGTTTGCAAGGCAACACGGGTTGGGACAGCGAGAGAGGTTACAAGGTTGGGGAATTACCGGGGTGCCAGGCTGGAATGGCGCAAGCGTGGGCCGCGCCATGCCCGGCCAGCCCGGAGAGAGGCAAGCCCGCTAATGCTTGCTCTCGTGGCGGATGGTTTTGAGCATGGCGTCCGCATCGGGGGCTTGCTCGAGGGCCTGACGAAACTCTGCTTTGTGCAGAAGCTTGGCGATGTTGGCCAGCGTGTGAAGATGCTTCTGGAACTGGCCTTGCGGCACGAGGAAGAGCATGACAAGCCGCACGGGCTGATTGTCGAGGGCGTCGAAGTTCACTCCTTTGCCAGAACGACCCAGTGCGCCAACCACCTCCTCGATCAGATCAGTGGACGCGTGCGGGATCCCGATGCCAAACCCGATGCCGGTGCTCATGGAGGATTCGCGCTTTTTAACCACGGCGACGATGGCCTCGCGATGCTCGGGGCGGATCTTGGCGGTCGCCACCAGATTATCAATCAGCTCATCAATGGCCTCCCAACGGGTGGTGGCCTGCAGATCAGTGATGATCTGCTCTTTACTTAGAATGTCGCCTAGTTCCATAGCTACGAACTCAGTCCGTTTGCCCATTTCGCCTGAAGCGGGCTTACAATTCAAGTGGGAATTCGCCGTGAATTCGCCTTCACCCAACGCCGCGAGATCGGGCTCCCGCGCGCAACGGGGCTTCAGATTACTCCCGTGAGGCGATGGAGCACCTCCGCGGTGCAATCCCACCACCAACGGAACGCAGTCGGCACGCCCAGCTTTGGCACCAGCAGCGGAATGCCCACCAGCAACACAACCACGTTCCCAAGGAAAATTACGGCCGCGGAGAACAGGTAACCCTGGTCGCTAATGTCGGATTGGCTGTGTTTGAGGATGTGCCAGGTCAGTGTGACGTGGAAAGCATAAGCGGCTCCGAGCAGCAGATGAAACCAAACGAGGTAATGCTGCCAGTTCCATAGCCAATGCCCGCCGAGAAAGACCAGCATGACCAGGACCGCATACACGGGAAAGAAGTAAGGCGCCAGCGCGATGGCGAAATTGCTCCTGGTAACGACCACGTGGCCGCCGCTGGCTGAGGCCCGGAACCTTTTGACTCTGCCGCCGAACAGCCAGGTCCACAGGACGTGGGTGAATTCATGCCCGAGGATATAAACCCACATCGGCTTGGGCAGCAGAACATAGATAGTTCCCCAGCTTGCAGCCCCGGCCAGGAAGGGCACCCAGGTGGTATCGGCGTCACCAGTGGCCCGCAGAACCAGCCATAAGGCCCACGCGGCGCCGACGCACACCGGCAACAACAGAATCGCAACGATGGTCTTGCACCATTTCGGCACGCGCGCAATTCAACCACAGACCAACCCAAATGAACACGGCTAAGAAATCACTTTGCACTTTGCAGGCTGACCGCGCCTTTTACCATCCGGGCATGACTGGAAACGAAGTTCTGCAAATCTTCCGTGACAGCGGCGCGCTGCTGGAAGGGCATTTCGTCCTGCGCAGCGGACTCCACAGCCGGCGGTACTTTCAGTGCGCGCTGGCCTTGCAGCAAATGCCTGTCGTCGAGCGACTTGGCGGCGAACTGGCGCGGAAGGCGGGCTCGCTGGGCGCGGCGACCGTCGTCTCGCCGGCGATGGGCGGCCTGGTGCTGGGCCAGGAAGTGGCGCGCCAGCTTGGGCTTCGCTTCATCTTCGTGGAGAAGGAACAGGGCAAGCTGGCGCTGCGGCGCGGTTTCAAGATTGCGGCCGGCGAGAAAATCCTGGTCGTGGAGGATGTGATCACCAAAGGCGGGCGAGTTCAGGAGACCCTGGACATCGTGCGCGCTCATGGCGGGCAGGTTGTGGGAATTGCCATGGCCGTGGACCGTTCCGGCGGCGCGGTCAAGTTCGGCGTCCCGATGTTCAGCCTGGTTTCCATGGAAGTGGAAGCATTCGACCCCAGCCGGCTGCCCCCCGATCTGGCGGCTATTCCCGCTGTCAAACCGGGCAGCGTGTAGCCAGCGGGCCCGGAGCACTTGCAACAGCTTGACGAATGAGCGATATTAGATCGGTTCTGGCGGACGTGACGTCTCGACGGAGTCCCCTCCAACTCCGTCAACTTCGCGGGGTCTCCCCGACTCCGCCCCCTCCCTGGCGTCCGCCGCCAGGACCCCTTGGTTGCTGGAAGCGTTATTTTCACGCAAGCTGAGTGAAATTCATGTCGCCCAGCAAGTCGGAACATTTGAAACGGCCCGTTTTTGGCCCAAAACAGGCCTAAAACAGCACTGGCACTGGCGATGCTTTAGGAATTTGCAGCGGAACTGCGCAAAACTTTCAGATTCGCATGAGAACACTTTTGCGGAACAAGTTGACCGGGCTTTACTTCCAGGGTCCTGACAAATGGACCAGCGACCCAGTGGAAGCACTTGATTTCAAGATGATTGATCGGGCGATCAAGTTCATCGAGACCTGGCGGCTGCGGGACATGGAGCTGGCCTTTGGCTTCAAAGGCATGAGGCGTGTGACGGGAGTTCCAGTCGAGAAGATCGCCCTCAAGTACTCAGAGGGATAAAAAAACCCCACCATTGCCGTGTAGGACCTTGCTGCGGAACCTGGTTGCAACATTTGGAACAAGCGGGCTGCTTTCGACTTCCAGTAAAGGCATGCCGGCCACAACCTCAGCTTCAAGTTCCTCTTAAGCGTTCAACTTACGGTTCGAGTTCTTGGTCGCTGATCACGCGCAGGGCAGGGTAAATCCTGCTCCGAGCCTGTTAAAGAACACACTTTCCTATGGCCGCAGCATCCGTGCCATTCTCAACTGCAATTACCACTTGCGGGCCGTGCCGTAACCACGAACGAAACCGATGCACTGGCCGACCTCGGGCGTGGAATTGTCCCAGTGGTGTTCGTACTCAATGGAAATATTACCGGCGAATCGCTGGGCCTGGAGTTCATTGAGCAGCGCGGGCACGTCGGCAACTCCGCTGCCAAAGGGCACATCGTGGGCGCCGGGCCCCATTTCGTTCAAGTCTTTCAGGTGGCTGCTGACAATCCGCCCTTTGAGAATGCGCAGGCAATCCACCGGGTTGAGATGCGAGCGAACCCAATGGCCGCTGTCGGCGCAGGCGCCGATGCGCGCGTCGCGGTCCTTAACCAGAGACAGGACGTAATTAGGGTCCCACATGCGGTAATTGGGGTTGTTGGGCTGCTTGGGGTGGTTGTGGAACGCGACTTTAATGTCATATTCTTTGACAAGCTTCTCGATGGTGTCGATTGCGTCCACCGATTCGGTTGTGATGGCGCACAGGCCCAGTTTTTTGGCGAATTCAAAAATCTTGCGCGCTTCGGCTTCGTCTTTGGGCATGCCCACCACGCCGTAGTTGACCGCCGTGACCTTGGCCGCGGCGAGCTTGGCCTTGACCTTCTCAATCGTCTCGCCCGCCGCATTGTGATCCCACTTCACATTAGGCTCCTCCTTGCTGAGTTTCTGCCCGGGGTAGAACTCGATGACCCGGCCACCCGCCTGGGCGGTCTTCTCAATCGCTTCAAACACCGTGAACCGATTGAAGGTATACGCCTGGCAGCCAATAAAGAACCCGCCAATCTTGCAGTCTTCGGGAATCTGGTTCCCCGCGCGCAGCGTGAGGGGCGCGGCGATACCAGTAACCATGCAGCACAAACCGAGTAGTAGAAGTTGCTTTAGTCTCATAGGCACACAATTAAGTCCCGCCCGACTGGGAACGCAATGCCAATCGAAGGCGACCCCCACCACACCTTCAGCCCAAACTAGGTCTCCCACCCAAACCCCTCCGTATCCTAACCGTATCCACACCGTATCCACACCGTAGGTTCAAGTGCGTAACACATTGGTTTCGTTTCATTTACACCAAAGGGCCTCCAATGACCGCCAACAGCCCGGGATTCGCCAGGTGTGCAGCCAAACGCACAGTTTTCAGGCGGCCGGAAGCAGGGCACTATGCGCCGGACCTAAAACAAGTTGTTTTAATGCGCCTGTTGACTAGATTGGCAGGTCCAACCATGTAGATGCGGCAGTTTGTCACCATAGCGACCAACGCGTTTATGGAACTGGTCCGGCAGCCGGTGTTCCTGCTGCTGATGACCAGTTCCGCGGTATTTGAGATCTTCCTGGCCACGCCCTACTACTTTGCCTTCGGAGACGAGCCCCGGTTGGTCAAAAACAGCACGCTGGCCCTGATGCTGCTGGCGGGCCTGCTGGGCGCGGTTCTGTGCGCTTCGGCCTCCCTGGCGCGGGAGATTCGCACTGGCACCGCCCTGGCCGTCCTGTCCAAGCCGGTCGGCCGCGCCCGGTTCCTGCTCGCCAAGTACACCGGCCTGATCTCGGCGCTGGCAGTGCTGACCTACGTGAACCTGGTGGCTGCGCTGCTGGCAAGCCGGATGGCCTTCGACGCTTACGGTTCGACCGACCTGTTCGCCTGGGGCCTCTTTGCGCTGGCCCTGGTGGTGGCCTATGCGCTGGGCGGCTTCAGCAACTTCTTCCTCCGGCGGCCGTTTGTTTCGGACGCCGTCTTCAGCCTGGTGGTGATGGTGACGGTGGCCTTTGTGGTGATTAACTTCTTCGATCAGCACGGCGAACCGCGCGCGTTCGGCACCAATGTGGATTGGCGGCTCATTCCGGCGTCGGTGCTCATTCTCTTTGCGCTCTGGATCCTGGCCAGCATCGCGCTGGCCTGCTCGACGCGGCTGGACATCATCCCCACCCTGGCAATCTGCTCGTCGGTCTTTCTCCTCGGCATCATGTCCGACTACCTTCTGGGCCGGCGGGCGGTGCCGGTTTGGCAGCAGGATGTGACAGAGGAGCTGCGCAGCCCCCGTTGGACGCTGAGCCAGAAAGCCCTGCTCAAGGAAACCAGTGTCAAATACGACCAGGATAAAGATGGCAAACTGGAGCCGGCCGAGCGGGCAGCCATCAGCGTCGAAGACCAGGCGCGGCTGCGGCGCGCGGGCATGGGAAGCGCGTGGTGGGCCTCGGCGCTTTACACGGTAACGCCGAATTGGCAGCTTTTCTGGCTGGCGGATGCTTTCGAGGAAGGCCGAAGCACCTTCCATTGGAGTTATGTGGGCAAGGCGTTTGCCTACATGGCGGCGTATGTCGGAGCGGTGCTGGTGCTGGCGGTGCTGTTATTTGAGCAACGCGAACTGAGTTAATCCTTCATGGACAAGACCATACAGAAGAACGGGCTGATCAACCTCCTGGTGCTGCTGGGGGTGGGCGTGGCGGCGCTGGCCGTGGCGCGCTACGCCAATTCGCTGGGCGGCCAGGTCGGCAGCCTGTACCTCGGCCTCGGCGTGCTGGTGGCGGCGGTGAGCTGGTTCCAAATGCACCTCGAGCAACGCGAGCGCCTGGAGAAGCTGGAACTGGAGGAGCTGGCCAAGGGCCGCAGCGGATCGGCGCTGTTTGAAGCCAAGGACGCGGAACTGTTCCCGGCCCAACGCTCGCGCGAGCAGTTCGAGCGGTTCTTCGTGCCGGGGTTCACGGTGCTGCTGTTCGTGCTGCAGGCCGGTGGCGCCTTTCTTCTCTGGCGCTGGCTGTCCCGCGCCACCACGGTTACCGAGGTGCGGCAGCCCATCACGGGGCTGGCGTTGTTCGGCCTCTTCGCGCTGGTGCTCTTTCTGCTGGGGCGGTTCTCCGCCACCGTGGCCCGGCTGGAACATCACCGGTTGCTGCGGCCCGGGGCGAGTTACCTGCTCTGCAACGCCGTCCTGTGCCTGGTGGTGGCATTGGGGCTGGTCGCGGTTTGGGCCGGATTCCCGAAAGCCGACCTCTATGTCGCGCACGCCCTCTGCGCCCTGCTGGCGCTGCTTGCCCTCGAAACCCTGATCCAATTAGTGCTGGAAATCTACCGCCCGCGCCTCAAGGGCAAAGTCGGGCGCCCGCTCTACGAGAGCCGCCTTGTCGGCCTGCTGGGCCAGCCCGAGGGCCTCGTCACCACGGCCGCGCAGGCCCTCGATTACCAGTTCGGCTTCAAGGTCTCCGAAACCTGGTTCTACCGCTTCTTCGCCAAAGCCCTCGGCTGGATCATTCTGCTGCAAGTGGGTGCGCTGCTCCTGTCCACCGCTGTGGTGTTTATTGACGCCGGCGAACAGGCGTTGCTGGAACGGCTGGGCAAGCTCGTCGAAAGCCGTTCCCCGCTTGGCCCCGGCGCGCATCTCAAGTGGCCGTGGCCCATCGACCGGGTTTACCGCTTCCGCACTGAGCAGATTCAAACCTTTACCGTGGGATTTGCCCCGGGCACGGAGATCGAGCGAGAGCGCTACCTGCTCTGGAGCCGTGGCCACAAGGCGGAAACCAATTTCCTGGTGGCCAACCGCGAGCAACTCACGCAGGCCGTCACCAACCTGGTCACCGGCAAACGAACGCCGCCGGTAAGCCTGCTGACGGTAGGTGTGCCGGTGCACTTCGAGGTCACCAACCTGGTGCAGTGGGCCTACAACCACGAAAACGCCCCCGCGCTTCTGGAAGACCTCAGCACGCGCGAAGTGGTGCGTTACCTCGTGGGGGTGGATATGGGCGAAATCATGTCCCGGGGCCGGGAAGAAGCGGGCCGCGCCCTCCGCAGCCGCATCCAGACCGCCGCCGATGGGCGTCGCCTGGGCGCCCGCATCGTCTCTGTGGGCGTCGGCGACCTGCATCCCCCCGTAAATGTCGTGCCGGAATACGAGAAAGTCGTCTCCGCAAATCAAACCAAACAGGCCAAAATTCTCGCCGCCCGCGCGGACGATATCCGCACCAACGCCCTGGCGCTCGCCCAGGCGGTCACCCTCACCAATACCGCCAGCGCCGAGCGGTTGGCGCGTGAAGTTGGCGCGCTGGCCGAGGCCGCCCTTTTCACCAACCAGATTCCCGCGTTCAAGGCGGCTCCGTCGGTCTATCCCGAGCGCGCCTACCTGCAAACATTCGTCCGGGCCACCGCCAACGCCCGCAAGTACGTCCTGCTCACCACCAACACGCAGGATGTCATCGTCTTCGACCTGCAGGAATCCGTCGCGGAGAGCCTGCTCAACCTGAAAGTCCCCGCTCCCAAGCCCCAATAGTTGCCATGAAACGTAATCCACTGACTCTGATCATCGGCCTGCTGCTGATCGTCATTTTCGGCTTCCTCCTCTTCACCTTCCAGGTCCGCACCACGGACGTCGCCGTGGTGACCACCTTCGGCAAGCCCACCCGCCCCATCACCGAGCCAAACCTCTACTGCAAGTGGCCCTGGCCCATCCAGAGGGTTTGGACTTTCGACCGCCGGGTGCAGAATTTCGAGGAC
The DNA here is from genome assembly GCA_035452965.1 of Candidatus Paceibacterota bacterium. Taxonomy (NCBI): domain Bacteria; kingdom Bacillati; phylum Minisyncoccota; species Minisyncoccota bacterium. Next base: position 29,746 of record DAOTCE010000010.1, read on the forward strand.
CGTCTGACGGAAGGGCTGACCCTGGACCACTTCAACCTCCTCACCTCCGTATATGTGGGCTGGCGCGTATCCGACCCGGCGACCTTCTTCCCCCGCTTCGCCGGCAGCGCTAAACCCATGGCGGCGGCGGAAGCGCTGCTGGACCAATGGCTGGGCAACGCCAAAACCGCCGCCGTCGGCCGGCATCCCCTGTCTGACTTCGTCTCCACCACCGACGACGGCGCCGCGTTCCTCGCCATCGAAAACGAAATCCTGCAGACCATCCAATCCCAGATCCTCACCAACAACCTCGGTCTGCAAGTCGAGTTCCTTGGCCTCAAGCGCCTCCAGCTGCCCGAAAGCGTCAGTCAGTCGGTGTTTGACCGCATGACCTCCGAGCGCAAGGTCCTGGCGGACGGTTTTCAATACGAAGGCGAGGCCGAAGCCCAGCGCATCCGCTCCGAAGCTGAGCGCCGGGCGGCCGAAGTGCTCTCCAACGCCAAAGCCCGGGCGACCGGAATCGAAGGCGAAGGCGAGGCCGAGGCCGCGAAATCGCTCAAGGTTTTTCAGCAGAATCCCGAGCTGGCCAGCTTCATCTTCCGCCTTTCGGCCCTGGAGGACTCGCTCAAGCAGCGCTCGACGCTCATCTTCGACCAGCGCACCTCTCCCTTTAACCTCTTCGGGACCGGTTCAACCAACCTGCTCACCAAGTAACCTGGCCATGAACGACCACCCGCATACACACGACCAGCCGCCCGCTCCGGAGCTGCCGCCGGAAACGCCGGTGGACGCTGGCTCGCAGGCGCTGGCCGAAGCGTTGCGGAGCAGCTTCGCCATCGTTAAGGTCCTGATGGTTCTGCTGGCGCTGCTGTTCCTCGCCTCGGGCATGTTTACCGTGGGACCGCAGGAACGGGCGATCCTCCTGCGGTTCGGCAAACCGGTGGGCCAGGGCGAAGCGGCCCTGCTGCTCCCGGGGCTTCACTGGTCCCTGCCCTATCCCATTGATGAAGTCATCAAAGTCTCCATCTCCGGCGTGCAGCAGGTTAGCTCCACCGTCGGCTGGTACGCGGTGACACCCGAGCAAATGCTGGCCGGCGTGGAACCGCAGGCGGGCGCCACGCTCAATCCCGTTGAGGATGGCTACGCCCTCACCGCCGATGCCAATATCATCCATACGCGCGCCACCCTCACCTATCGCATCAAAGACCCGATTCAATACGTCTTCAGCTTCGTCAACGCCTCCAACGCCGTGCAGAACGCCCTGGACAACTCGCTGCTCTTCGCCACCGCGCGCTTCAAAGTGGATGACATCCTCACCCGCGACATCGCCGGCTTCCAGGAGGCCGTGCGCCGCCGCGCCACGCAATTGGCCGACCTGCAGAACCTGGGCATCGTCATCGAGCAATGCGCTGTCCAGAGTGTCCCGCCGCGGCAGTTGAAGGATGCCTTCGCCAGTGTCCTCAAGGCGGAGGTGATGCGCAGCAAGGTGCTGAACGAAGCGCGCAGCGCGGAAAACCAGCTCACCAATAAAGCCAGCGCCGATGCGGAATCGCTCGTCAATCTTGCCCAGTCCTACCGCACGAATCTTGTGAGCAGCATCGCCGCCCAGGCCGAGGTGTTCCAGAAACTCCTGCCTGAATACCAGCGCTATCCCGGCCTGTTCGTTGAGCAACGCCTCACCGAAACCATGGGCCGGGTGCTGACCAATGCCCAGGACAAAATCTTCCTGGCGGACAGCCCCCGTGGCAAATCCCGCGAACTGCGGCTATTGTTAAACCGTGAAGTCCAGCGACCGATTGTCGAAGAGCCGAAACCGTAACGCGAGCGCAACGCCGACACTTTAACTCCTAAGGCCATGCAAGTTACCTCTCTGTTAAGCCGGCACGAGCACGAGCATGAACACGAACACGGTGAATCGTGCGCGACGTGCGGCCACGATCACGAGCACGCGCCGGTGCGGCTCTGGCAGACGCTGGTGGGCGTCGTATTCGTCCTCAACGCGTTTCTCGTGGACTGGCTCTTCGAGCAGGGCCACACCGTGGCCAGCGTCAGCGGCCTGATCGGCGCCGTCATCCTCGGCTATCCCATTGTCTGGACCGCCATCAAGGACATCCGCGCCGGCATCCTCAGCATCAACGAACTGGTGGCCATCGCGGTCCTGGCAGCGTTTGCCACCGGCGATTACAAGACGGCGGGTGTCGTTGCCTTCTTCATGCTGCTGGGCGAGATCATCGAAACCCGCACCGCCGAAGGCGCGCGCGCCTCCATCGAGCACCTCATCAAGCTCACCCCCACCAAAGCCCGCCGCATCACCCCGCAGGGTGAGGAGGAGGTCGCCGCCAAAGACCTGGCCGTGGGCGATGTGATCCGCATCCGCCCCGGCGACAACGTGGCGGCGGACGGCGTCATCCTCAAAGGCCAGGGCTCCTTCAACCAGGCCACGATCACCGGCGAATCCTTGCCGGCGGACAAGAAGCCGGGCGACGAGGTTTTCGCCGGAACGCAAAACCTCACCGGCGTGCTGGAAATCAAAGTCAGCCGCGCGGGCACCGACACGACGCTGGGCCGCGTGCGCGAGCTGATCCTCTCCGCGGAGAAGACCAAGCTCCCGATCATGAAGATCGTGGACCAATACATGGGTTTCTACACCCCGCTGGTGCTCGTCATCGCGGCGCTGGTCTGGGCCTTCACGCGCCAGCTGGACAACGTCATCTCAGTCATCATCTTCAGTTGCCCCTGCGCGTTCATCCTGGCGACCCCTACCGCGATGGTGGCCGCGCTTTCGGCCGCCGCGCGGCTCGGGATCCTTATCAAGAACGTCGCCGACATCGAGCTGGCGGCGAAGGTCAACGCCTTCGTCTTCGACAAGACCGGCACTCTCACCACCGGTGAACTGGCGGTAAGCCGCCTGGCGCCGCTCGACGGCATCACCCCTGCGGAGTTGCTGCGCGTCGCGGCTTCCGCCGAGCGCTACAGCAACCACCCCACGGCCAAGGCGTTGGCGCAGTTGGCCGGCGAAGCCGGCGTGCCGCTGGCGGAGCCGAAGGATTTTACCGAGACCGCGGGACGCGGCGTGAAGGCGGAAGTCGGGGGCGCCCGGGTGGTGGTGGGCCGGGCACAATGGCTGCGGGACAACGGTGTGCAGGGGGATTTCCTCAAGTCGGTGGACCTCAACGAAACCGAAGGCTGGAGCCTCATCTTTGTGGCCCGGGACAGCCAGTGCATTGGCTGGGTGGGTTTGCAGGATCAGACCCGCGCGGATGCCCGCGAGTCGCTGGTCGAACTGAAGGCCAGTGGCGTGCGGCGCATCGCGATGGTCTCCGGCGACCGCCAGCCCGTGGCCACCCGCGTGGCGCGCGAAATCGGTTGCGAGGAAGCCCGCGGCGAATGCCTTCCCCAGAATAAGGTCGACTTTGTGCGCGGCGTGAAAGCCAAGGGCTACAAGGTGGCGGTAGTGGGCGACGGTGTGAACGACGCTCCCGCGCTGGCCGCCGGCGACATCGGCATCGCGATGGGAGCGGCGGGCAGCGAGGTGGCCATCCATAGCGCCACCATTGCGCTGATGAACAACGACCTCCGACGGCTGCCGTTCCTGGTGAAACTCTCGCGCAGCACTCGCACGGTCATCAACCAGAACTTCCTGTTCGGGCTGGCGTTTATCATCGGGGGCATGACGCTCTCGGCGCTGAGCTACGTGCCGCCCGTGGTAGCCGCGGTGATGCACACCGGGGGCTCGCTGATTGTGGTATTCAACAGCGCCCGTCTCGTGCGCAAGGGCGAGGAACTGGAGCATTATCAACCGGCAGCGGCGGCGCCCCGGGCCGAACGTCCGGCCGGGCCGGAGCCCAGGGCCGACCTGGCGCCCGGGATGGCGTGAGAAGAATCCCCCACTCCAAACCCGCGGATCTGCCCGAGTTGCGACACCGGGAGGCCGCAGTGATTTGAATGAGCATGGCCATGACTGACAAAGACCCGCGCTCCAACGGCGAAGTAGTCGTTTCCGTTCGCGGCCTGATCAAGGTCTTCAAGGACTTCTGGGGCCGGCCCAAGGCCCGCGCGGTGGATAATGTGGACTTCGACGTGCGGCGCGGCGAGGTGTTCGGCCTGCTGGGCCCAAACGGTTCCGGCAAATCCACCACCGTGAAGTTGATCCTGGGGCTGCTGTACCCGACGAAGGGCCACATCAACGTTTTCGGCCGCTCACCCCGCCACGTGGCAACGAAGGCGCGCATCGGCTACCTGCCGGAGGAGTCTTATCTTTACCGCTACCTCAATTCCCACGAGACGCTGGATTTCTTCGGCAACCTCTTCCGGCTGCCCGGGAATGATCGCAAGGACCGGGCGGAGCAGTTGCTCGAGATGGTCGGCTTGAGCCAGGCCCGCATGCGGGCGGTGGGCGAGTTCTCCAAGGGCATGCAGCGCCGCATCGGCCTGGCGCAGGCGCTCATCAATGATCCGGATCTGGTGATCCTGGATGAGCCGACTTCCGGCCTCGATCCCATCGGCTGCCGCGAGGTGAAAGATCTGATTCTGGCCCTGGCGCGCCGCGGCAAGACAGTCATCCTGAGCAGCCACCTGCTGGCCGACGTGGAGGACGTGTGCGACCGCGTGGTCATTTACTACGGGGGCAAGATCCAGGCCATGGGCCCGTTGCGGGAGTTGCTGGCCACGCCCGACGCGATTCGCATCACTACTCCCGCCCTCCCCCGCGAGACCATGGAGCGCGTGCTGGGCATCATCCGCCAGGACGTCGCGGAGGATAGAGTCACCATTGACACACCCACTCAGAACCTGGAGCGCTACTTTCTGGACGTGGTGCGGACGGCGCGTCAGGCTGCGGCGGAGACTTCCGGCGCGATGTCCGGCGCCCGGGTGGCCGCTTACCTGCGCGGCGAGGCCACCGCCAAGCTGGCACCGGACAAGATCCTGGAGCGGCTCGCCGCCCCGCAAGCCGCCGCGCCAAAGCCTGCCGCAGCATCCGAGCCGCTCGAAACGGTTGACCAGCAAAAGCTGGCGTCTTTGACAAGACCAGCGGAGCCGCTGACCCCGACTCCCGGGGCCGCGCCTGCGCCTGCGCCCGCGCCAACGCCGAGCGAGGAGGAATTGCGCAAGGCTGAAGCGAAGCTGGCGTTGTTGGTGAAGAAAGAGAAACAGTAGCCTGTGGCCGCGGCCTAAGCTCGTTCTACCCATGCAACCTCTGCTTGCCATCGCCGGGTTGACCTGGAAAGCCGCCTTCCGGTTCCGGTTGTTCCTGGTCGTGGCGATTCTGTTGCTGGGCAGCGTGGTGGGCCTGCCTTTATTGATCAAAGATGACGGCACCGCGCGCGGATTCACACAGATTTTGCTGACCTACACGCTGGGCACCATCTCCGCCCTGCTCGGGCTGTCCACGCTCTGGCTGGCCTGCGGCACCTTGGCGCGTGACATCGAGGATTGCACCATCCAGGTGGTCGCCGCCAAACCGATCACCCGGTGGCAAATCTGGCTGGGCAAATGGCTGGGCATCCTGTCTCTGAATGCCGCCTTGCTTGCCTTGTCTGGCGCCAGCGTCTATGGATTGCTCCTGTGGCGCGCAACCCGCCTGCCGGCCGGCCAGCAGAAGATTCTGCGCGACGAGGTGCTCGTGGCTCGCGGCTCGGCCAAACCGCCCAGCCTGGACAAGCAAATCGCGGCCGAGGCCGACCAGTTGCTCCGGGAACAACTGCAGAAATACCCGGACCTGCGGGCCAATATTCCCCAGGCCAGGAAGGAAATTCTGGAACAGGTCAAGGCCGAGTACCAGGTGGTGCCCCCGGCGTACGCGCATGTCTGGGAAGTGGATTTGAGCGCGGCCAAAGGCATCGAGCGCGGCCAGACGATTCACCTGCGCATCAAGTTCAACGCCGCGGACAGGAACATGTCCGGCACTTTTAACGGCGGCTTGTGGGTCGGTGTGCCGGGCAAGACGCCCTTGAGTTCCCGGGAGGTGACGAGCCTGGCGACGGACACCTTTCATGAGTTCGAGATTCCCGCCAATTACGACGACCGGGGCATCCTGACGGTAGCCTTCGGCAACGCGAACAACACGGCGCTCCTGTTCCCGCTTGAGGATGGCATGGAGGTGCTCTACCGCCAGGGCAGCTTTGGGCTTAACTTCGCGCGCGGGCTGGGAATTATCTTCTGCTGGATGATTCTGCTGGCCACGCTCGGGCTGGCCTCGGCCAGCTTCCTCTCCTTCCCGGTGGCGGCCTTCCTGTCCCTGGCCGTCCTGGGCTTGGCGCTCTCAAGCGGGACCATTGCCAATGTGGTGGAGGAGGGGACCTTGATGGGCTTCAACGAAGAGACCAGCAAGTTTGGCCATTCGCCCTTGGACGCCGTTGCCATCCCCGTGTTTCGGGCGGTGCTCAGCCTGATCAACCTGGCCAAGGACTTCTCCCCCATTGATTCGCTCAGCACCGGCCGCAGCGTCCCCTGGACAGAGCTGGGTCGGGCGTTTGGCCAAATCGTGCTGCTGCTGGGTGGAATCATCGGATCAGCGGGCGTCTTCATCTTCACCCGTCGCGAATTGGCGACGGCTCAGGCCCAATGAGCGGCAAACTCAAACAGTCCCTGCTGCTCCTGCTCGCCGCCATGCTGCTGGTGGGGGCTGGCTTCATGCAGCAGTCGCTCAACCACGACCGCGACCGGCTGGGCCTGACGCGCGTTCAGCCGCTGGATAACGCGCCGCCTGTCCTCGCCTTCACCACCGTTGCGCTGGGCGGCTTTCGCGGGCTGATTTCCAACGCGCTGTGGATGCGCGCCACCGATCTGCAAGACGAGGACAAGTTCTTCGAGATGGCTCAACTGGCGGATTGGATCACAAAGCTGGAACCTCATTTCGTGCACGTCTGGCTCGTGCAGGCCTGGAACATGGCTTACAACATTTCCGTGAAGTTCAAGGCCTCCAGCCCCGGCGAATACCCCGACCGCTGGCGCTGGGTCAAGGCCGGCATCGAACTCTTGCGCGACGACGGGCTCCGCTACAACCCGAACGAGACGCTGATCTACCGCGAGCTGGCTTGGTTCTTTCAGCACAAGCTCGGCCAGAACCTCGATGACGCGAGCATGTACTACAAACAGCACTGGGCCAACGAGATGGCCAAAGTCTTCGACAAGAAGGCGCCAAACCTGGAGGAGCTGATCCATCCCCAGACCGACGACCAGCGGGCGCGCGCCCGGCTGCTGCGCGAGACCTACAAAATGGACCCGGAGTACATGCGGGAATTGGACAAGGAATACGGGCCGCTGGAATGGCGGTTGCCGGAGGCGCACGCGATATACTGGGCGGCCCTGGGACTGAAGAAGGCGAGGGAGAATCCCACCAAGGTCAAGGAAGACGACCTGATTACTCTGCGCCGGGTCATTTATCAATCCATGATGCTGAGTTTCCACCGCGGGCGGCTGGTGACTAACCCGTACGTGAACTCATTCGAGTTCGGCCCGAACCTGGACATCATCCCCAAAGTGAACCTGGCCTACGAGCGGGCGGCCGAGGAGGATAAGAACAACCGCGACCACATTCTGAAGGCGCACCGGAATTTCCTGCGCGACGCCGCTTATTTCCTCTACGAATACAATCGCCTGGCCGACGCGGCCGAATGGTACCGCTACCTGTCCACCAAGTACCCGGACAAACCGTTGCTCACCGGTGATACCAACTCCCTGCCCGGCCGGATGACCCTGGATCAGTATGCCGTGGCCCGAGTGCAGGAGGACGTGAGCGACAGCGGAGGTCACGACCGGACCCAGGGGGTCATTGAAGGGTTGCTGGTCAATTCCTACCGGAACATGGCACTGAATGAAGACGCTCCCGCGGCCGGTTACAGGCTGCTGGCGCAAAAGGTCTGGGAGGCCTACCAAAGCACGATGCCCAAAGAGCGGATGCAGGCGATAGGCTTGCGGCCCTTCGAAGAAATTGACCGGGAAATCCGCGGCCGCATGCTCGATCCCCGCGAAGGCACGCCGTTCGAATTCCGGGCGGTTCTGCGCACCAAGCTGGGAGAACCTCCGGAGCCGCCTCCGTCTCCCGCGGCAACCAATGAGCCTCCAGCAAGAGTATCGAGCCAGTAAGGCTGGGCGGTGCTGAGAGCTGCTGTTGCGGCGGATTGATCCCTGGCCCAGCTTGGCTAGGTGTGGATCAGCGTGCGGCAAGCCCGCCCCACGTTGGCCGCATCAGTGTGGTTCCGTAATCCGGCAGTGTGTAGGCCGTTACATACGCGCCGACGAAATTGTCGGGCAACGGAACACGCCGCTTGATCTGCTTGCGCAGCACCGCGCCGTATGCGCGGCTGTCCGAGCTAAAGAACCGGTTGTCGCCCAGCACGAAATACTCTCCTTCCCCAAGCACAAAGACCGCCCCTCGTCGCGCTCGCTCGCGGGGGAACGTGTAGCTGTGTTTGGGCAGGTAAGGCTCCACCAGTAGCTGCCGGTTAATGAACACGCGCCCTCGCCAGAGTTGAACCGTTTCGCCCGGCAACCCAACGATGCGCTTCAGCGCCTCGTCCTCCTGGCCATCGTCGAGGATGACAACGTCCCCGCGCTCAAGCGGTGTCGAAATGGGCGTCCCATAGAGATGCGTCCCCGGAGGATAATAGGGCTCCATGCTCGAGCCCTCCACCACATACACGGAGCCGACAAAGACCCGGCCAGCGCCCACTCCCAGCGCCACAGCCAAGACGCCCCCGATCAACGTGCGGCAAGAGCGGCTTTCCCACAATTTCTGCATCAAGTGGCGAAGGTGCGCCATATTTTGTACTCGGTGTCTCGTAATAAGTCAGTGGTTGCCGGAGTAACTGCGCTATGTTCAAGGCGCATCCCGGTTTTGCTGATCAAGTTCCTTGGGTGCTGCAGATTTGCTGCCAACTGCAGTTCAAGCGCGCAGGCGAGGATACAAAGTGCAGGGGCCTTCAATCCCCGCTGCGCTGCCAACGAAGATCCCTCCGCGGAGATGAACCTGGATTAGTCGCAGATAACGAAGCCAACGCCCGGCGCTGATGGCCGGCTCTAACCGTAGGCGTATTCGGCTATAAGGTACATCAGGCCGTCTGCCGCGATGAGCAGGTAAAAATACTCGAACTGCGCCCCGCTTTTCAGCTTGAACTGGGCTGGCCTCCCCGCAATCCCCCAAAGCTCATTCGGGACCACAGCCCCACCCGCCTTTTCAATCGCCCATTGCCATTGACGATTGTCCTGCTCGATCCTCTCCAGCTTGAACGTGGCCACAATGTTGGTGACAGCCTGCGCATGGTACTGCGCCACGACGTAGCCGCCACGCGAAGAGAGCGGGGCTTGGGTGCGATTAGGCACGATTCTGATGTCCCGGTCGGCCAAGTGGCCTACCAACTCCTTTGGAAGTCCATTGTCAAAACTGCACCCGCCCACGAGCAAACCGGCTGCCACCAGATAACACTTGAACTTGCTTACGACAGAATCGCCACTCACGAAGCCCCCCGCCCTCGCTGGAGCCAACGGCAATCTTGATGCGACTACTTCAAGATCAGGTAGAGTGCATGGAGTAAGCCGGGAACCCAGAAGAAAAGACAGAGAACTATGTTGATGATTGTATCCTTGGCCGACTTGGTCTTCAGATAAACCGCCAGCGGCGGGAGCAGAATTGCGAGAATAATCAGAACCAGTTTACTCATTTTGCTGTGCCCTTTCTGGCGCCAGAGTCTTACGGCTGGCTTCCGAAGTCAAGGGCTGGGGCGGATTTCCAGGCAACCCCGCTGGCGATTCATCGTCTCGCACTCCCCATGGGATACGCACCGCAGCACCACCATGATGTCACCGTGGCCCCGAGCCAGAGGTGCAGGGATCAGCGGGGACTGGAGAAGACAGGCAGCCAGCATCGCCGTGCCAAATGTGGAGAGTGCGCTGGTTGGAGGTAGTGAGGGCCTATCCGCTTCTGGCCGGGGAGCAATGATGACCATGTATTCCCTGTGTCTTGGCTATCCGGGGGTGTGCGGGTGAAAGCCGCCGTTAGCACTTCCCGGAATTCGGTGATGAACCGAAATATAAAGGTTGAGTATGGCGGGAGCGGCGGGGCTCGAACCCGTAACCTCTGCCGTGACAGGGCAGCGCTCTAACCAATTGAGCTACGCCCCCGCTAGGGGCAGAAGAACCTAGAGAAAACCTCTGTTCGCGTCAAGCGCATCCAAACGAATTGTTCGGGCAGCAGACGCCAAGGAGGTGGGGGTGGGGAACCCCGCTGAAGAAACGTGCTGCCACCCGAACACGGTAAACGTATGCCAGCTGCCCTCAACCTGTCAACCGACAAGTATGCGGAATCTCCCCTTCCCGGGGCGCGCCGGCCAGGTCCTGCCGGCCCGGCTGAGGCAGTTATGACGTTGCCAAGCCGGGCGCCGACGCCTATGCTTCGAAGTCCCGGCGCCAGGCAGCACCGTTGGTCAACATGGCTGAATATAAGGTCAAATTCGAGGTTTTCGAAGGGCCGCTCGACTTGCTTCTTTATTTGATAAAGAAGGAGGAGGTGGACATTTACGAGGTGAACCTCACTCGCCTGGCGACCCAGTTTGTCGAGTACATCGAGACGATGCGCATGCTGGACCTGGAGATTGCCGGCGAGTTCCTGGTAATGGCGGCCACCCTGATGTACATCAAGAGCCGCGAGCTGCTGCCCGTGGACCAGCAGGCGCAAATTGAAGGGGAGGAGGAGGGGGAAGACCCGCGCTGGGAGTTGATCCGGCAATTGGTCGAATACAAGAAATTCAAGGACGCCGCCGCGCAGCTCCAGGTGCTCGAAGCCCGGCAGGAAGACATCTTCCCGCGCGTCCCCGTCAAATTGGATTTCGAGGCGGGGCCGCCGCCGCGCGCGGAGGCTTCGGTCTTCGACCTGGTCAACGCCGTCAATGTCATCCTTAAACGCTTCAGCCAGCGCGAAGACCTGCGGGACATCTTCGAGGATAAATGGTCGGTCAGCGAGAAGATCGAGCACCTGATGCGGTTGCTGAGTGAGCGGCCGAGCGTAAGGTTCTCGGAGTTGTTTGCAGGCGTGACCAGCCGTTCGGAAGTGGTGGTCACCTTCCTCGCCTTGCTCGAGTTGATCCGACTCAAGCAGATTACCGCGATTCAGCTCGAGCCGTTCGGCGAGATTGATATCTGCCGGACCCCACCCGCCCCGGGCTCGCCCGCGCCGATCCCGGGCCCAGCCCCGCATCCGCAACCGGCGGACGCCCCCTCTGCCTAGATTCGCAAGCATGGACCTGAAATTCATTCTGGAAGCGCTCCTGTTCTCCGCGCAGAAACCGCTGACCCTCAAAGAAGTGCGCGAGGTGCTCACCGCCGCGGTCGAACACGCCGAGGGCGACGAAACCGCCCGGGCCCTCAAGAAGGTCAAGGACAGCGATTTGACCCTGGCGCTCGAGCAGTTGGCCGACGACCATGAACAGGCCCGGCGCAGTTACCGGCTCACCTGTGTGGCCGGGGCCTGGCAGTTCGTCACTCAGCCGGAATATGCTCCCTGGCTCAAAGCGCTGGTCGGCCGCAAAGTCCGTCCGCCCCGCCTTTCCCAGCCGGCGTTGGAGACCCTCGCTATCATTGCCTACCGCCAGCCGCTCACCCGCGCCGAGATCGAGCAGGTGCGCGGTGTGAATGTGGATGGGGTGATGCAAACCCTTCTCGAGCGCGGACTGGTCGAGCAGGTGGGGCGCGCCGAGGTGGTGGGCCGGCCGATGACCTACGGCACAACCGGCCTGTTCCTCGAGTACTTCGGCCTGCGCAGTTTGGAGGATTTGCCCGCTGCGGACGAACTGCGGCGCATGGTAATTGAGAAGCCGCCGGCGCCAGTCACCGCTGACCCCGGTCTAGCCACCGTGCCCCCGGAACAACTGGCTCTGGCGACCGAGGAACAGAAGACCGAAGCCCCGGCAGCCGAATCCGCAGGCCCGGCCGAATCGGCAGAGCCGCCGCCGGAAGGCCAGCCAGGCTGAAACCGATCGGCCCCTTCCAGCTATGAACATCCCCGAACATCGCAAGGCCATTGACAAGTTTGACGCCCAAATCGTCAAGCTGCTGAATGAGCGAACCAGGCACGTGCTGGCCATCGGCGAATTCAAACGCAAATCGGGCGAGGAGATCTACGCTCCGCATCGGGAGCGGGCGGTCCTGCAGCGGATCTGCCGCAAGAACCAGGGGCCGCTGACCAATGAATCCCTGCGAGCGATCTACCGCGAAGTCATGTCCAGCGCCCTGTCGTTGGAGAAATCGCTGACAGTTGCTTACCTGGGGCCGGAAGCCACGTTTACCCACCAGGCCGCCATTCAACGCTTCGGCGCCAGCCTGCGCTACGCGCCGCAAAAGACGATAACCGACGTCTTCACCGAGGTCAGCAAACGCCGCGCCGACTACGGCGTAGTCCCGGTGGAGAATACCACTGAGGGTGCCGTGACACACACGCTGGACATGTTCGTGGACAGCGACCTGAAGATCGTCGCGCAGATCGTCCTGCCGGTGCAGCACTGCCTGCTGGCCAACTGCCCGCGCTCGCAGATCCGGAAGCTCTACGCCCATCCGCAATCGCTCGGCCAGTGCCGCGCCTGGGTGCAGGCCAACTTGCCGCGCGTCGAGATCGTCGAGAGCTCCTCCAACGCTCGCTCCGCCGAGCTGGCCGCGAAGGAGAAACACACGGCTGCCATTGCCGGGCTCCTGGCCGCCGAATGGTACGACGTGGACGTGCTGGACCACGACATCCAGGACAACGTTGCCAACGCCACCCGGTTTCTCGTGTTGGGCCGCCAATGCGCCCCCGCCACCGGCAAAGACCGCACCAGCCTGATGTTCAGCCTGGTGGACCGGGTGGGCGCGCTCTACAGCGCCCTGGTGGCCTTTCGCCGCTACCGGGTCAACATGACCAAGATCGAATCCCGGCCCAGCAAACGCAAGGCTTGGGAATACATCTTCTTCGTGGATTGCGAGGGACACATGGAGGACCGCCGGCTGGCCAAGGCCATCGCGCTCCTCGGCGAGCACTGCAGCTACGTCAAAGTCCTTGGCTCCTTCCCGGATTCGGAGTGAGCGTGGTTCATTCCTGATTGATACCCGGCTTCGTTGCGGGCATGCTCGGCGCGTGAATCACCTGGCTCAAGCCCGGAAAGTGTTCGATATCGAACTGGCGGCGCTCCGAGCCGTCCGCGCGCGGCTCGACGACGCGTTTACCGCAGCGGTCGAGCTGGTGGTCGAAACCTTGCGCCGGCACGGCAAGGTCGTCGTCGTCGGCATCGGCAAATCCGGTCATGTGGGGCAGAAGATTTCCGCCACCCTCACCAGCACCGGGTCCACCAGCGTCGTGTTGAACAGCGTAGATGCGCTGCATGGCGACCTGGGCATCGTCAACGACGGCGACGCGATTCTGGCGCTAAGTTACTCCGGCGAATCGGAGGAGTTGTTGAACCTGCTGCCCGCGCTCAAGCGGTTCCTGGTGAAAATTATAGTGGTGACCGGCGCGCCGAAGTCGTCGCTGGCTCGCCATGGCGACCTGGTGTTGAATGTGCGCGTGCCCCGGGAAGCCTGCCCCTTCAATCTCGCGCCCACCGCCAGCACGACCGCGATGCTGGCCATGGGCGATGCGCTCGCGATGGCGGTGCTGCAGGCGCGCGGTTTCAAGCGGCAGGACTTCGCCAAGTTCCACCCCGGAGGCGCTATTGGCCGCGCAATGCTGTCACGAGTGGCCGACATTATGCGGAGCGGCCCGCGCAATGCCGTCGCCGCAGAAGGACTGACCGTCAAAGAAGCGTTGTTGGTCATGACCCGGGCGAAGTCTGGCAGCCTGAGCGTGGTCAATGAACAAGGCAAACTGGTGGGAGTGTTCACCGATGGCGATTTCCGCCGGCATATGGCCAATAATGAAGACCTGCTGGCGCAGCCGCTAAAGAGCGTCATGACCCGCAACCCGGTTTGCATCCGGGAGGACGCCCTGGCGGTGGAAGCCCTGAAAGTCTTCCACGAGCGTAACATAGACGATTTGATTGTGGTGACCGCGAAGCGCGAGCCGGTTGGCCTGGTGGATTCCCAGGACCTGCCGAAATTCAAGCTGATGTAGGCCGGCCGAGCTGCCCGGCTGGCAATGGAATGAGACACTCTTTATGCAAGACACAATACTACTCGCCGTCGCCGCGAGTTTGCTGGCGATGACTGCCCAGACCCCGGCCCAACCCATGATGGCTGCGGCCCGCCCGCCGGCCCAAACGGCCAGGCAGTTTCGTTTCCACAAGACGCTGGACGTGAAGGTGGACTACCTGCTGTTCCTGCCCAAAGGCTACGACGCCAAGGCGGAGAAGCGTTACCCGCTGATCTACTTCCTGCATGGCGCGGGCGAGCGTGGCACCAACATCTGGAAGGTCGCCACGCACGGGCCGGGGAAGTACGCCGCCGCGCACCCGGATTTCCCCTTTCTCATCGTTTCCCCGCAGTGCCCGGCAAACCAGGTTTGGTCCAAGGACGTGCTGCTGGGGTTGCTGGACGAAATCACAGGCAAGTACTCTGTGGATACAAGCCGGATCTATCTGACCGGCCTGAGCATGGGCGGCTACGGCACGTGGGACTTGGGCCTCACCCACCCGGACAAGTTTGCGGCCATCGTGCCGATATGCGGCGGCGGCCAGATGATCGCCGTTATCCTGTCCGGCCGCGACAAAGGGCCGGTCTTCAAGACCCTCGGCGTGTGGGCCTTTCACGGCGGCAAAGATGCGGTTGTGCCGCTCGAAGAATCACAGCGCATGGTGGACGCACTGAAGAAGGCAGGCGTGCAGGACGTGAAATTTACCGTCTATCCGGAGGCCGGACACAATTCTTGGACCGAGACTTACGACAAACCGGAGCTGTACGACTGGCTGCTCCAACACCAGCGGCAGTAGGAACGGAAGGCAGCGCGAGACCTACTTGAGCCCGCTGGCGACCTTCGCCCGCTCCAACACCTTCTGCGCCACGGCGCGCGCCCGGACCGCCCCGTCCGCCAGAACTTGGTGGACATAATCAAGGTTTGCCGCCAGTTCGGCGCGTTTGGCGCGGGGCGCGGCGAAGTGGTTCCAATAGTGGTCGAATAGCGCCTTCTTCAGGTCGCCATAGCCCAACCCGCCGGTGCGCAGGCGGTCCTCATAATCCTGAGCTGCTTCCGGCGGGGCAACAAGCTTCAGTATCTGGATGGCCAGATTCTGGTCGGCATCGGGTTTGGGCTCCTGGGGCGTGCGGCTGTCCATCTTGATGCTCATCACCTTTTTGCGGAGCGCCTTCTCGTCGCCGAAGATGTCTATGGTGTTGCCGTAGCTCTTGCTCATCTTCTCGCCGTCGAGGCCGGGCACCTTCGCGGTGGCCGCGCGGATTTGCGGCTCGGGAATCACAAACGTCTCGCCGTATTGCTCGTTGAACTTGATGGCGATGTCGCGCGTGACTTCCACGTGCTGTTTCTGGTCCTGTCCCACTGGCACCACATTCGAGTCATACATCAGGATGTCCGCCGCCATTAGCACCGGGTAGGCGAACAGGCCAAAGTTGAACGAGATGCCCTTGGCCACCTTGTCCTTGTAGGAATGGCAGCGCTCCAGCAAGCCCATCGGCGTCACCGTCCCCAGGATCCAGGTCAACTCCGGCACTTCCGGCACATCCGACTGGCGGAAGAACACCGTTCGCTTCGGGTCCAGGCCGCAGGCGAGAAAGTCCAGCGCCACATCCAGCGTGTTGCGGCGCCGCTCCGCCGGGTCCACCAGCGAGGTCATTGAGTGGAAATCGGCGATGAAGTAGAACGCCTGGCCCTTCTCCTGAAGTTCGATGGCGGGCTTCATCATCCCGAAGTAATTCCCGAGATGCAACGTGCCTGAAGGCTGTATGCCCGATAAAATGCGCATCCGGCGAGCTTAAGCCAGAATTCGAAGCGCAGGAAAGCAGGAAAACGGGTTCATTGGCAATCCCTCCGTCTGGCAGGGCGCTTTCGCTGCTATTTTGGTCCCACGCCATTGTTGGCTTGCGGCTGGCTGGATGATGGCTTGTTAGTGCGGTCGGGCTACGGTGTGTATCCCATGGGGAGCGCTCCCCATGGGATACACACCGTAGCACCACCATGCCGTCACCATAACCCCAAGCGAAAGGTGCCGAAGTCAGCGGGGACTGGGGAAGGCAGGTGAGCAACATCACTGTCCAAAAACTGGACAGTGCATGGGATAGATTGCGGGGGCCCGTCCGGTTCTGTGCGGGTCAAAACCGTCGCAGGCACTTACCGGAAATCCGTAATGAACCGGAAAACGGGGCGCAAAAACGGTTAACCCCGGACCGTGAACCGGGTAATTTGGCGGGGCATTGCTGTCAACGGATAGTCGAGCTTCATGCACCCCAGGCTGGGGGGCACCAGCCTATCAGCGGCACGTTGACACAACTCCGGGTGCGCCGGTATATTCTGGCCCTTTATATGAACCGGAATCCGCATGTGGCTGTGGTTGGCGCGACGGGCGCTGTCGGCCTTGAGATGATCAAGACGCTGGAAAAGCGTGACTTTCCGCTAGGTAAGCTGACGTTGCTAGCGTCTACCCGCTCGGTGGGCAGGAAGCTCACTTACCGCGGCCAGGAGATCACGGTCAAGGAGCTGAAGAAGGATTCGTTCGGCGGCATTGACATCGCGCTGTTCAGCGCGGGCGGCGGCATTTCGAGGGAATACGCGCCCGTTGCCGCCCAGGCCGGCTGCGTGGTCGTTGACAACTCCAGCGCCTTCCGCATGGACGACAGCGTCCCGCTGGTGATTCCCGAGATCAACGCCGCCGACGTGAGGTTGCACAAGGGCATCATCGCCAACCCGAATTGCACCACCGCCATCGCGCTTATGGCGCTGTATCCGCTGCACGCGGCGTTTGGCTGCAAGCGCATCTTTGCTTCCAGCTACCAGGCGGTGTCCGGCACAGGCGCCAAAGCCATCGTCGAGTTGGAGCGCCAGGTGGACCAGATCGTGAAGCGGCAGCCTGTGACGCGCGAAGTGTATCCACACCAGATCGCTTTCAACGTGCTGCCGCACGTGGACTCGTTCCTGCCGAGCGGCTACACCAGGGAAGAGATGAAGATGGAGAACGAGAGCCGCAAGATCATGCATCATCCGACTTTCAAGGCGAGCGTGACTTGCGTGCGTGTGCCGGTCTATCGGGCACACTCGATCGCCGTCAGCGCCGAGTTCGAGAAGGCGGTGACGGTCGAGGCGGCGCTGGCTGTGCTCCGGAAGGCGCCAGGGCTGGATGTGGTTGACAACCCCGCCCAGTGCGAATACCCGCTGCCGCTCTACCAGTCGGACAAATACAACTGCGCCGTCGGCCGCCTCCGCCAGGACTGCGCGCTGGACAACGGGTTGTGCTTTTGGGTGGCGGGCGACCAGCTCCTCAAAGGCGCCGCGCTCAATGCCGTCCAGATCGCCGAAGAGCTGATGAAGTAGCTCAGGGTTTCCCGGGTTCCTTGGTGTAGGCGTTGACGGTCTTGATCCGCGCCTCCTTGGCGACGTCCATCACCTTAACGATCTGGCCGAAAGGGGCCATCTTGTCCGCGCTGAGCGCCAGCTTCAAGTCGGGCGTCCGGGCGACATCGGCCAGCAGTTTCTCCTTCAGGCGTTCGATGGTCACCGGCGTATTATCCGTGTCGTAGCGGAGGTTGCCTTTGGGGTCAATACTGACAAGTTTGGGCGGGGACTCGCTGGCGCCGGACTTCTGGGCCTGGGCGGATTCGGGCAGCGCAAGCTTGAGGGCGGGCTGCTGCTTGAAGGTGGTCGTGACCATCAGGAAGATCAGCAGGACGATCAGGATATCAATCAAGGCGACGATAATGACCGCGGGAGGCTGGCGGCGCTGGCGTTTGTAGAACTGCATGACCCTGTTTCGTGTTGTGTATTTGCGAACCTTCAGGCCTTGGTCTTCTGCCCCTGGATCTCCTCGCGGTACTGGCGGCGGAGGAACTCAGCGCACAGCGACTCCATCTCGATGGCCAGCGATTCAACCTTCTTGCTGTAGTAACTCCAAAAGACGAGCGAAGGGATGGCAATGAGCAGTCCGAAGAGGGTGGCGCGGAGGATGAGGGAGATGCCTTTGGCCAGTTCGGCGGGATCAATCTGGCCGGCCTGGCCGACGTTGCCGAAGGCGGTCATCATGCCGAGGATGGTGCCGACCAACCCGAGCAGCGGGGCAATGCCGACGATGATTTCGAGCACGACCAGGCCGCGTTCGAGGCGGGCGACCTCGTGCCGGGCGCGGCTCTGCAGGGCATCAACGGTTTCCACCTTGGGCCAGTCCAGGTGGTCGGAGGCGGTCAACAGCAATTGGCTGATGGGGGATTTGTGCTGCTGGCAGACGCGGCGGAGGCTGGGGACGTCTTCGGGCGATCGGCAGGCTTCGACCGCGGCTTCCACGGCCGACGGCACGACGCGCCGCCAGCGCAGGGCGATGCCGCGCTCGACGATGAAGGTCAAACCCACCACCGAGGTCACAAAGAGCAACACGTAAACGACTGGTTCCATAGGGATCAATTGTAATAGAAGGTAAACTGGATATTCCGCACGTTACCCAGCGTGCGGCGCATGTCGCTGGGCCAGGTCGCGAACGGCGCCGGGTCGAGCACAGCCTTTTGGCAGATCAACCCGAGCACTTCACCGGCGGTGTTGTCGGCGACGTTCATATCGGAGATGCGCCCATCATAGTGCAAGCGGAACTGGAGCACCACCTTGCCGCGGCTGTCGGAGGCATAGTCGCGCTGGTCGAGGAGGGTGAACCAGCGCTGCGAAACGGCCTCGACCAGCGCGGCGTCATAGGCGCCGAAGGGGGTGGCCTTGGTGTCCAGCGAAGCCATTTGGTGGCGGCGGTTGACTCCGCCGTCCTGTTTCATCTTCTGGCCGGGTACGCGGCTGTCCTGGAGGCGCGCGAGAGCTTCCTTGATGGTGCGCGGGCGGGCGGGCTTGGCTTCGTTGGCATCGCCCTCCGTCGCGCGTGGAGTTGGGGAAGGCTTGGCCATGGTCAGGTCGCCGGGGATATAGGCGGGCTTGGGCTTAATCTCCGGCTGCGGCTTCTGGGCCGTTTGCGCCGGGCGCGCGGGTTGCAGGGGGGTGAACTTCTCGCGCGGGACGTCTTCAGTCCTGGGGACTTGGGTTTGCTGGCCGGTGATCTTGGGAATCACGGTGATCTTGTTCGCTTCAGGGTTGGCGGCGCGGGAGTTCTTGTCGGAGTAGAACTTAGCCTCTTTGGGCGGCTCGGCGGTGGCCTGGGCAGGGCTTACGTTCACGAACATCAACGGGGGCTCCTGCCGCTGAGCCAACGGACGCGGCGTTTCCTTCTTCCTGATGAGATCGGCGATTGCCTTGGGCGGCTGCAGCCAGGCGGGCCAATGCAGGTTCCGCCACACCTGATATTTCTGACCGGCGTGGTAGCCGCCGTAAATCACCAGGTGGCACATCAGCGAGATGGCAAAGGCCCAGGCCAGCCGAGACGTTTCGGCCTGCTCCAGTCGCAAGGACCATCTGGCCATTCCGGCAATTGACATGCGAGATTAGTGTGCCGCACGGTGGCGGTAGCGGCAACTGTTTAGAGGGCGGGCGGCGGCCCGGCCATTACTCGGGCAAACCGGCGAGACTCAAGGGCGTGGGCTGGTCCGCAGGAGCGCGCACCTTGGCCAGGACCTGCTCGGCAGCGGAGCGGACCCAGCCCCGCGGATCATTGAGCGCGGGTTCGAGTTGCGCGGCGGCGCGCCGCGCTGCGTCGGTGTACATCCAGTTCGGGTCAATCTGGTTGAGGGCCATGGCCGCGATATCGCGGACGGAGCGCTCGTCATCCGTGAGCGCTAGGACGAGCGCTTCAATGGCCGAGGGCTGACCCAGGGTGCACAGGGCCTTGGCCACCGCGCACCGCACGTCGTTGTCGGGATCGCGCAAGAGCGGCAGCAGAGCTTCGGCTGCCTGAGGATCGTCCACACGGCCGAGGAACTGCACGGCGTTGAGCCGGACCTCAAAGTTCTGGTCCGTCAGCAGGCGCAGAAATTCAGGCACGAACGCCGGGTCGGCGCGCCGGCCAAGCTCTTCCGCGGCGGCCAGCCTGACGCAGGACACCGGGTCGTGCAACAGGGCCAGCAACTCCAGGTTCACCTGGGCGCTGGGGTCTTTGCTGAGGGCATGGATCGCCGAGACGCGTACGGTGGGGTCTTCATCCCTCAGGGCTGCCAGGAGGGGGAGAGTGGTATCGGCGCCGGCGACGTGCTCCAGTGCTTCCGCGGCGGCCCGGCGCCCGAAGCTGGTGTCGTGCGAGAGCTCGGTGACCAGGGCTTTCACCCCGGCCTGGCCGGCGAAAGCAGCGGCGTGAGTGTGACCGAAGGCGACATCCATGAGGGCCTGCTCTTCGGCGCAGGAGGGTCTCCAGCCGAGGGTGCGCAGGGCGTTGGCGGCGGCAGTCCGGACCCCGGCAGAGGCGTCTTCCAGCATTCTGGCAAGGGAGGGGGCGGCACTGGCATCTCCCAGCCGGCCCAGACCCGCGGCGGCGGCCTGGCGGACATCGTGGCTGGGGTCCTGGAGGGCCGCGATCAGGGCGGCGAGGGAGTCGCTGTGCTTGATCCCGGCGAGCCCCCTGACGGCGGCAAGGCGCACCTCTGCCTGCTCGTCACCCAGTCCGGCGATCAGGAGTTCCCGCGCGCGCGCATTCCCACTAGCGCCCAGAGTCTCGAGGGCTTTCCGCCGCACCTCGGGGCTGTTCGATTTCACCCGTAATGTATTCCACCACGCCATAACCGCATTCCTGCCGTGTTCTTCAGGCTGCCGGGAGAGGACAGAGTGTCTCAGCTTCGTACACTCTTTCCGCCGATTGCCGACAGAGCGGCCATTGCTGTGCATCGCTCCCCCGCCCATGGCGGGGAAGTGCTCTCGGCCGCCGCCTGCCTCAGAGCGTCTGGCATGCCAACGACAGGATTCTGCTTGTGCCGGCCTCGCGGATACCGCCCAATACAGACATGAATCGCCGACAATTTGTGCAGTCCACCGCGCTGGCCGCTGCTGGAGCTTTGCTTCCCCTCAACCTCCTGCCCGCCGCCGAACAGCCGAAGGGAGTAAAGTGGCCCATTGGCTGTTTCAACCGGCCCTGGCTCGGGCCCCAGGACAAGCCTTGGGGCTATGACGCCGCGTTGGACGGGATCAAGGCGGCGGGTTACAAGCTCACCGGTTTGCTCACTCGCCCGGGGAAGGAAGAGCCTTTGCTCGGCTCTGACGCAACCCCCGAGTATCTCGCCAGCCTGAAGCAGCGGATTGCCGCGCGCGGCCTGGCCGTGAACATCGGCGCGCTACGCATCAAGTTCGACCTGCCGTTCGCCGAGCAAGTCAAGGACACGCGCCGGCAGATTGACAACGGGAAGACGATGGGTGTCGAATTCCTGCTCACGTTCGGCGCCAACAACCCCCGGCAGTACGACGATTATTACAAGCTGATGCAAGACGCCGCGGCGTACGCCCAGGAGCGCGGCATGAAGGTGGTCATGAAGCCGCACGGAGGCGCGAGCGGCGCGGCCGAGGAGATCAAGCGCTGCCTGGCGAAAGTTAACCACCCGAACTTCAAGATCTGGTTCGACGCCGGGAATATCATTCACTACACGGGCAAGGACCCGTTGGGAGAGCTCAAGCTCATCGCCCCGCAGGTTACCGGCTTCTGCGCGAAGGACTGCGGGCAGCAGCGCGGCTCGGTCTGGCTCCAGTTCGGAACGGGCAAGGTGGATTTCCGGGCGCTGTTTGTGGAGCTGAAGCAGGCGGGCTTCAATGGGCCCTTGATGGTGGAGTGCTGCGCGCTGGGTGACACGCCGGAGATCGTGACGGCCAACGCGCGCAAGAACCGGGAGTACCTGGAGAACGTGCTGGCGACGTTGTAGGGCGAAGGAATGAAGTGATGATGAATCACTTCCACGACACGCTGGGGCGTTGAGGTTTCCGGATGGCTTGACTTCGACGCGCCCATGGCTGTGGTCTGCGAAACTACCCGCTCCTGCTTCCCATTTGGTTCGAGGTTGGAGGTTCATTTGGGTTTCTTCTGGCCTCCGCCGGTGGCACCTCTTAGGCTGCGGAGCCACACATGAAGACTTCATTCCTGAAGCAAACCCTGCGAGTCCTTACGATCACCGCCTTGCTGGCAGCCGCGGCTTCCGCCGCGTGTGCCGAGGTGAAGCTTAACAGCCTGTTCTCCGACGGGGCCGTGCTGCAACAAGGAGTAGCCGTGCCGGTCTGGGGCACGGCCAGGGACGGCGAGCGGGTCACGGTCAAGTTCCAGCGACAGACCTTGTCCACGACGGCTAAGGACGGCCGCTGGTTGGTAAAGCTCAAACCCCTGAAGGCCGGCGGGCCCTACACACTGAGTGTGGCCGGGGAAGACAACACCGTGATCGTCTCGAACGTGCTCGTGGGCGAAGTCTGGGTCGGTAGCGGGCAATCAAACATGGCCTTTCAACTGTCACGCGCCGCCAACGCGGAAGCGGCCATCGCGGGCGCCACAGACCCGCAACTGCGGCTGTTCACTGTCCCGCGCAACGCGACCGATAACCCGCTCTCCGACGCCCCAGGCGCCTGGGTGGAATCTTCGCCCGAAACAGCGGCGCAGTTTTCCGCTGTCGCCTGGTTCTTCGGCCGCGACTTGCGTCGCGCGCTGAAGGTGCCGGTCGGGTTAATTAACTCATCGGTCGGCGGCACGCCGGCGGAAGCGTGGACTTCCCGGGCGGCGCTCGAAGCGGACCCTGATCTAAAGCAGATTCTGGAGCGCTACGCGGAGAGTGTCCGCACACACGACCCCGCGGCCGCGGCCGCGAGACATAACCGGGCTCGTGCGCAGCACAAGGCCGCCGTGGCCAGGGCGAAAGCAGCCGGCGAGCGTGCGCCTCAGGCCCCGCGCGCCCCGCGGGACCCGCGCCAGTACCAGGGCCGACCGTGCGCCCTGTACAACGGCATGATTGCCCCCTTGCAGCCTTACGCTATTGCCGGCGTGATCTGGTACCAGGGCGAGGCCAACGCGGGCCGGGCCGAGGAATACCGCGGCTTGTTTCCCGCCATGATTCAGGATTGGCGGCGGACGTGGGGGCAGGGCGCTTTTCCGTTCCTCTTTGTGCAAATCGCGCCGCATGAGCGGATGACGCCGGAGATTCGCGAGGCGCAGTTGCTGAGTTGGCAGAAGGTTCGGCGCAGTGGGATGGCCGTCATCACAGACATTGGCAACGAGACCGATATCCATCCTACGAAGAAGGAACCGGTGGGCGCGCGCCTGGCCCTGGCCGCCCGCGCCATTGCCTACGGTGAGAAGATCACTTACTCCGGTCCGGTCTATAAGGCAATGAAAGTAGAAGACACCCGCGCGGTCCTGAGCTTTGGTCACGTGGGCGGCGGCTTGGTGGCAGAGGGCGGTGAGTTGAAGGGATTCACGATCGCCGGGGCCGACGGCAACTTTGTCCCCGCGGCGGCCGTTATCGAGGCGGACAAAGTCGTTGTATCCAGCCCGTCTGTGGCAAAGCCCGCGGCGGTTCGTTACGGCTGGGCCAACACCCCCGATGTCAACCTATTCAACCGGGAAGGGCTGCCGGCCACGCCATTCCGGACGGATGTTAAGTCAGCAGGAGCGAATAACGGTCATTGACAGGGGCAATAGGTTTAAGACGATTAGGACATCTATGGATAATGGGAAAATACAATTCGTGGACTTGGTCGCTCAGTATCAGCAAATCAAGTCGGAGGTAGAGGTGGCGATGGGAAAGATTTGCGGGCGGGGGGATTTCGTGCTGGGCGAGGATGTGAAGTTGTTTGAGCAGGAGTTTGCCGCCTTCTGCAAGGCGCCTCACTGCGTGGCAGTGGCCAACGGCACCGACGCGCTGCGGCTGGCGCTCCTGGCGTGCGACGTGGGCCCGGGGGACGAGGTCATCACTTGCACCCACACCTTTATCGCCACGGTCTTCGCGATTCACCAGGCGGGCGCCAAGCCGGTGCTGGTGGACTGCGACCCGCAGTATTACACGATTGACCCGGCGCAGGTGGAGCGGGCCATCACGCCGCGCACCAAGGCGATCATCCCGGTGCACCTTTACGGCCAGGCGGCGGACATGGACCCCATCCTGGAGATTGCGCGCAAGCACAAGCTGCGAGTGATTGAAGACGCTTGCCAGGCGCACGGGGCCGAATACAAGGGCCGGCGCTGCGGGACGATGGGGGATATTGCGGCGTTCAGCTTTTACCCGGGCAAGAACCTGGGCGCGTACGGCGACGGCGGGGCCGTGACCACGACCCGGGCGGACCTGGCGGAGCAGGTCTGGTTGTTGCGCAACCACGGGCAGAAGGTGAAATACGAGCACCTTATCAAGGGCACGAACAGCCGGCTGGACACAATGCAGGCGGCGGTGCTGCGGATCAAACTGCGCCGGTTGGAGCAATGGAATGAATCGCGCCGCAAAGCGGCCGCCAGGTACGACCAACTGCTCGCGGGCTCCAGCCTGGTGATTCCCAAGACAGCGCCCTACTCAAAGCCCGTCTATCACCTTTACGTCGTGCAGGTGCCGGACCGGCAGAAACAGCAGGCGGCATTCGATGCGGCGAACGTGTCGCACGGGATTCATTATCCGATTCCCGTGCACTTGCAGCCGGCCTTTGCCGAGCTTGGTTATAAGCCGGGCACCTTCCCGGTCACCGAGGCGCTGGTGGCGAAGATTATTTCGCTGCCGATGTTCCCCGAGATCACCGACAGCCAGATTGGACGGGTGGCCAGCGCGTGCCTGAAGGCCTGAGCAAAGTCTGCGCCCTGACCGGCGCCCAGGGCTTTGTGGGGGGGCGGCTCAAGGCCCGGCTTGAACGCGCGGGCTGGCGCGTCATCTCCTGGACGCGGCAGCCGCCGCCTGGCAGCGACGCGGTCGCTTTTCACCTCGGCGCCGCGGTTGATTCCAATTTGCTCAAGGGAGTCCACGCTCTGGTGCACTGCGCGTATGATTTCGGACCCCGGCGCTGGGAGGAAATCGCCGCGATTAACGTAGCCGGCTCCCAGACACTCCTGGGCGCGGCTCGGAGCGCGGGCGTGAAGACCGTGGTGTTCATTTCGACCCTGAGCGCGTTTGCCGGCTGCCGGTCCCTCTATGGCCAGGCCAAGCTCCAGATCGAGGAACTGGCCCAAGCTATGGGGGCTTTCATCATCCGACCCGGGCTGGTGTATAGCGACAATCCGGGAGGGATGTTTGGCCGCCTGGCAAGCCAGGTGCGCAAGGGGCGCCTCGTGCCAGTCTTGTGGGGAGGGAAGCAGACACAGTACCTGGTGCACGAAGAGGACCTCGGACGCATTGTCGAGAGTTGCCTGGACGGGGGTGTGAGGCCGGGGGTTGGGCCGATCGCCGTTGCCCACGAGCAAGGCTGGGAGCTCAAGGAGATTCTGGCTCAGATTGCGCGGGCGCTCGGAAAGCAGGTCTCCTTTGTGCCCGTCCCCTGGCGGATCGTCTGGCTCGCCCTCAAATCCCTGGAGCTTGCCGGCGCGCGGCCCAACTTCCGCAGCGACAGCCTGATCAGCATGGTCTATCAGAACCCGGCACCGGCTTTCGATTTGCTCAAGTCGCTCGGCTTCCAGTGCCGGCCATTCCAACTCGTTCCCAGCATGTTGGAGTAGCGGAGTGCGGGAGTGGTGTGGTGTTCCACGACTCTATCTCTCCTCCTGGTTCGCTGGCGGTTTATTCGCTCTTGATGCGATAAAAGGCCGCCTGGCCTGATCCTGTTGGCACACTGAACGATCCCGGTGTGGCGCTGTTGGTGGCCACCCGCGTCCAACTGCTCAGCGGGGCGTCGGCGTCGGGCGAGTGCAAGAGCACAAACCGAGAGCCCCCGCCGCCGCCATAGGTCAGTGTGCTGCCGTTGATGCTATTGATGGAGGTTGGGGCCGGCGTGGACGAGCCAAGCGGATCAGCATAAACGCGCACGAGGTCGAAGCGCAGGGTGCCGCCAGGGGTATAGCTGCCAGCCGTTCCGACATAGCTCGGGTTGGCAAGGCTCTCGAACTCGCTGACAATGCGGAAGGCGAAGGCGGGATTGTTGTTAACCTCCGGGATGGCCGAGAGTTCGCGGGAGAGAGGCACAAAGACTTCGCCGTTGGTCATGGTGTTGAAATCCAGGTCGGTGAAGGTCGTGCCATCGGTGGTGTATTGGAGGCGGGTGTATTTGCTGCCGGAATTGCTGTGACGTTGGCTCCAAGAGAGGTAGATGTTCTGATGCCCGAGGGTGCTGACGTTGAACTGCACGCCGGCCAACTTGTTGTCGGTGCCCTGAGCTGGATAAGTCGTGGTGTTCCAAGCCTGGTTGGTACCGGTCAGGGTGTGATCCGAAGCCGCGCCGGCGGCGAAAGTGGCCGTGACCCCGTTCAGGAGGATCGCGGTGCCGGTGCCGATGATTGGGGGCGGAGAACCGAAGGGAGCGTTGGTGTCGTTGAAATCCCACAGGGCGAGGGTGACGCCGGGCAACACGGTGACGGTGAGGTTAATGGGGGCGCTGGCCACGCCGGCGCCGAGGCTATTGGTTACCCGGCAGGTGTAGCTGCCCTGGTCGGGCGCCTTGAGATTGTAGAGAGACAGCGCGCTGCCGGTTGCTCCCGCAATCGGCGTGCCGCCGAAGAACCATTGGTAAGTGAGCGGCGGAGTGCCCTTGGCGGTGACGGTGAAAGTGACGCTCTCGCCGCCCAGGCGTGCCTGGTTCGCCGACTGCGACTGGATGGCGGGATCAACGACCGTCAAAGTCGCGGCCGGGCTGGTCGCGGACCCGGCCGAGTTGGCGACGATGACATCATAACTGCCCGCGTTGCCCGCGAGCACGCCGGTGAGGATGAGCGTCGGGGTGGTGGCGCCCGAGATGTTGCCTGTGTTACTGAGGGGAATGCCGTTTTTGCGCCACTGGTAGGAGAGTGAGATCGAAGGGGAGCCGTCACTCGTGGCGGTCAGGGTGACGGTCGTGCCGGCTTTGTTGGTCTGTGCCAGCGGCGACACCAGAGCATAGGTAGGAGCGCTCGTCGAAATGGTCCCACCGCTGAAGTTGACCATCAGGTCGTCAATAGCTACCGCATGATCGGTGCCGGAGTCGTCTATATCCCGCCAGCGCAGGAAGATTTCTGACCCCGCTGGGACTGCGACACCGTTCAGAAGGACTCCAGCGAACACCTGCCGATTAGCTGGAGCATTTCCATCGAGCGCGCCGGTGGTGCCGCCGACATTCGGCGTAACGAAGTTCAAGTCAGTGAAAGGTGTCCAGGAATCGGTCGCCCCCGGCTCGGGATTAGTGATTGGGGTGGCGCTCACGCGGTAGGAGAAGGCGAGTGGTTGCTCGGCGGAGCTACCGATTTTACGCCACTGCTCGCCCGTGTAGGTGATCGTGATGCTGGAGATGTCTGAGCCGGTGTCGTTAACAAACCGCACGCCATACGCCAGCGCGCTCGAGGTGCTCGACGCGATGGACCCCAGCGCGCGCTCAGTGCTGCCGCTCGCGCCGCAGCTGTACATCTGCGCCTTGGTGCCGGTGCCGGTGCTGGCAGCGTAGGTCAGCGCCACAGCAGTGGGGTTGTTAGTCCAGGCATACCAGCCCGTGAGGGTGGTGTTGTCCACCCACGGGTTGTCCGCGCCCGAGTTGGCCAGCGAATCAAACGTCTGGGAGTAGGAACCGCCGGGCAGGGAGATGATGGAGATTTGGGCCGATGCCGTGTAAATGAACGAGCCTGCGTTGAGCAGTGCCGCCGTCAGGATAACAAGGAGTAGGGTTCTCTTCATAGTATGCGACCTGGCTTCCTCTTTCCGGCCCGGCAACCGGGGCCAGAAGGGCGCGTTTGTGTTTGATGTTGTATTCGAGCCGGTCCACAGCAACGAACCGCCTGCCGCCAGCTCGATCAGGGTTAACTGTTGTCACACAAATTGCGGGGTGTTCTATCTGCGGTCAATCTGAATTGCCGAATCCGCCGCAGTAGATTTCAGCGAAGTAAGGCCGGCCACGCTACAAAGCCGCTCAGGATGAGGCCTGGGCGTGGTGAAGCGACTTCGGATTGGTAGCTCACCAGTCTATCTCTGGCTCACAAAAAAGGACCCGGTTTTTCGACCGGGTCCTCTGATCTGAAGTTCGTTGCCTAACGAGGGCCTATTCGCTCTTGATACTGTAGAACTTCTTCGTCTCGCCCGCAGTAATGGTGAACGAACCAGGCGTGCCAGTTTGAGTCTGTGCGCGCGTCCAAGTATTGAGCGGCGCATCGAGACTAGTGGACTCCAGCAGCACGAACTGCGAGCCGGAGCCGCCCGTGTAGCTGATGGTGGTGGCAGTGATTCCGATGATTGTCACCGAGGTCACCGATGTCGAGGCCAGCGGCGCGTCTTCCGCAGTAATGACGACCGGGGTGGCATCGCCGCCAACGGGATTGACCGTGGTGGCGCCGGAAGGCCAGATCCCGTCGCTGTCGGTATCGGCGACGAGCAGGCTGCCATCGGCGAGCTTGCGCTGCTCGATGCATTGGACACCATTCGCATTGCTGTTGGGGATAATTGTGCCCCAGGCGCCGGAGATTCCATCCACCGAGCCGCTGTAGAAGGAGACGTAGGAAGCACCGGTGTTTTCGGCAACGCCGTCGCTCTCCGCGAACGTGGCCGCCAGCGGCCGGCCGCTGCCGGCAGCGTTATCATAGAGCACGACGAAGTTCTTGTCCGTGGCGGACGAATTGCCCCAGATGCCGGTGCCGGTGTTGGCATCCGTGCCAAAGGGCAGTACGGTAGCGTAGCTCGGGGTCGTCAGCCGCATGTTCACGGAGGTGCCCTCGGCGCCGTCGTTCATCATGATCCGCATGTACAGCTGATTGCCGGTGGTGGCAAACCGGGTGTTGCCGGAAGGCTCCGTTATAAACCAGCCCGTGTAGTTGCCGTTGGCGTCCGTGGTGAATGTGCCATACCCCCCGGCCGTGCTCAGGCTGGGACTGGTCGTGCGCACGAAACTGCCGGACGCGGTGGCGAAGATCATGTTGCCGGCGCCCGCGGTGGTGGCGCTGTCGCTGCTCACGACGCATTGGTTGTAATAGCGGTAGGTGGCGTTGGCGGCCAGATTCGCCAGCGACAGGCAGAAGGCATACGGCAGGCGCTTAGTGTTGCTGCTGCCGCTGGCAATGCCTTGAATATACTGGGGCATGATGACTTCGGTCATCGTCGGCTCCGCCCGGGCCACGATGGTGCTGCTGATCCCGTCGGTCAGCATGCCGCCAGAGGCCTTCAAGGTAAACTCGCCCACCGTGTCGTACGCGAGCCCGGAGAAGGTCTTTATGCCGGACGACAGGCTCTGCGGACTGTTGCCGCTCAAATTACCGGTGCCGGTGTTCAGGGTAATAGTTACCGAGGCAAGGTTGTCACGGTCCCTATTGCCATTGGCATCCTGCGCCTGGACTGTGACGGAGAAGGGCATGTTCGCGACTACGAAGGCCGGCACGATCGTAAACACCAGCCGCGTGGCCGTCACGGAGATCGCGTTTTGGGACTGGTCCGAGCTGAGTGCCGCGGTGGTAACGGCATTGCCTGATACTGTCACGTCACCGCCCGCCAGGGCGAACTGGAACTTGTCATTGTCGAACAGCGCGCCGGGTGTGCTCTGGAGCGAGATGCGCAGCGCCAGCGTCTTGGAGTCGCCATCCGCCACCGCCACGTTCAGACCCGAGAACGCAATGCCGGTGGCCGAGATTGTGCCGGCGCCCACAGTGCTCTCGCCATCAAACAGCTCGGCGGCTAGAACCGTGGTGGACCAGTCGGCGACTTCGTTGTTGGCGCCTTGCGTGAAGGCCAGACCGGTGATGGTGCCGGCCCCGGAATTTCCGGACGGGTTGCTGAACGTAACCTGCCAGACCTGCGCCCCCTGGCTGGTGGTGGGGATCGTCGCATCGTTCACCATCGAGTCTATGGTGAAGGATTCCCCGTAGGCTGTGGCCATGGTCATGTCATCCGCCGAAATAGTCTGCTGATTGCCGGCGGCGCTGCCCTGGCAGGTGAGCGTGGCGGTCACGGCGCTGCCAGCGGCAATGCTCGCCGTGATCGTGCGCCCCCCAACCGCTCCCGCCGCAACGTCCGCAATCACCAGGTAACGCCGGGTGTCGTTGAAACCAGCTTGCCCCGAAATGCTGAAGCTGATCGGGTTCGCCAGCGCCTGCCCGCTGCCGGAGACCACGCTGTCGCCGGCGTTATACGTGCCGGAGTTGTCCGCATCATACGCCACGCGGAAGTTGCTCAGGTCCGACGCCGTCGCCGTGCCGGCGGTGGTCAGGCTCAGGCCGGTGAAATCAATGCTCCCGGGCGGCTGCAGGCGGAAGCCGGCCAGCACCACATCGTTTGCGCCGGCGGTAATGATTCCCGCCGGGGGCGCGCCGGTATTGTCAACGTAAACGACCGTCGCGACCGGCAGCTCATTGCCGTATTCAAAGTCATCAAGGTAGATCGTCCCGGCATTCCCGGCAAAGCTCTCCCCATAGAACATGAACGAGTCAATGTTGGCATCATCGGCCAACTGTGCCTTGGCCAGGTCATCGCCTACCAGGCTGCCGTTGACCCACATGTCCACCTTATAGGGGGCCAGACTCTGGCTGCCACTCCGGGCATAGTTTTGCGCGGCGGCGGAGTTGTTGCCATAGATCTCGACACTATACACCGTGTCTTTTGAGAAGCTGTCAGGCAGGGCGGCCCAACTGCTGCCACTCCGGTAGGTCTCTGTGATAGTCGTATCCGCCCCGAACGACCAGCGAATGCCCGTGAATATCTGCGCTCCCGTAAACCCGACGTTGTCGGAAAGACTCGCGCCGTCTCCGGCAAAGAAATACCAGTTCCCGGAGGTTGCTGTCCCCGACATCTTCACGGTGAACTTGACGTAGAAGGTCGTGTTGGGCGTCGAGTAATCGTAGATGGAGAACTTGTTCACGGACCCGCCGGTTGGAGCGACGATGCGAAGCTCCGTTTCGCTGCCAACGGCGGTGTCGCCCGGGTTCTCCAGGTTGAAACTGCCCGCTCCTGTTCCGACGCGCACTCGCGCCGTTCCGCCGTCGGTGGGCGGGGCGGGCAGAAATGTCGTGCTGGCGCCCGACGTGTGGCTGCCAGTCCCGGTGCCGAAGTCGTAGGTCCAGACCGTTGCCCCGGCGGGCAGGGCCACCGCCAGCAACGTGAGCAAGAGCGCGAGTTTCAAGGCCAGGGGGAAGGACCGCCGGCCGGCGGGAGTAGTTGGACCCGGGATCGCGGCCGCCGTGGCGAGCCGCCCGGAGAATACGGTGTTGTTCCTGTTCGTTTTCATAGGAGGTCTACTTGTGGCTTGCGGTTTGTATGACGGGCCTCATCCCTAGGCGGGGACAGGCTCGTGAGCTGGTGGACTGGAGTGAAAGGGCGTAACTGTGCGTGGACATCGGAACCACCGTCCCTGGTACCTACGGGTTCTTCCGGCGCCAGGGATCGTTCCAGATGATGTCCGGGTTGCGGACTTCGTTGCCGGCGGCGCCGTTGGTCACATAGCGGATTTTGAAGTATTTGGCATGGCCATCGAGGAAGTTGATCACCCCGCCCAGCTCGTGCCGGGAGGCGGAGTTGCGCCAGCGGTTGGCCGGGTTGACGGAGTTGTACTGGGGCGAGGAGTTGACGATTTCCCTCGGGCTAAAAACGCAGTCGAACAGCATCACCGTGGCGGACGGGTCCTTGAAGTCCACAATCTTGCGCATCCGCGGATAGTCAACATTGGCCGTTTCCGTCTGTTTCTTGAGGTCAATGTTCACCTCATAGCTGAAGAAGCCGTGCGCACCGTTGCCTGAGACCGTGGCCACCTCGTCGGCGGTCATCTTGGCGCTCGGGCAGTGCCAGATCTTGCCCTTGCCGCCCGGGAACGGCAGCTTGGCCATCATGTTGCCGCCGGGGGCGTCGGCATACTCCGCCAGCGTCCTCTCCGCCACAAACGGCGGCAGCAGGTTGAACCACGCGTTCAGGTCTTTCTCGGCGCCGTCGGCGCCGGGATACACCCCAGCGCGATCCATCCCGTCGCGCGGCATGCCGTCCTTGTTGTCTCCCGCGTAGAGGTGCATCGCCAGGCCCCACTGCCGCAGGTTCGAAACGCAATTGGCGCGTTGCGCCTTGGACTTGGCCTTGGCCAGCGCCGGCAGCAGCATCGCCGCCAGGATGGCGATAATCGCAATCACCACCAGCAACTCAATCAAGGTGAATGCCCTCACTTGCTTGGTTTCTCGCTTCATAACTTCAGGTATGGCACATTACGCTTTCCAGCCTCTTAAATCTACGTCCGCACTGCTAAACGGCGCAAGCGTTACTTTTCCACAATTTGTCCGCCGCGATGCCGCTCCACGTGTGCAAAACGGGCCGGGTCTTGCGACCCGGCCCCGCATTCAAGTTGCGCCTCACCGGCCCCGCCCTACTCGCTCTTGATGCTGTAGAACTTCTGCGTCCCGCTTGCGGTGATGGAGAACGATCCCGGCGTGCCCGGGTTGATCTGCGCCGTGCGCGTCCAGGTGTTCAGCGGCGCGGCCACACTCGTGGATTCATACAGCACAAACTGCGAGCCCGAGCCGCCGCTGTATTGGATCTCCGTGGGTGTGATGCCGATGATGGTCACCGGCGTGGGGGCTGCAGCCGCGGTGGTGATGTCCTCGTAGCGGGTGGGAATGATCTGGAAGCCCGCGCTCCGGTCGGGAGCTGTGCTGCCCAGGAAGTAGCTCATGGGCGCCGTGATGTTGACCGGCCCGGTCGGGATCGCCTGGCCTGAGAAAGCCGGTGTCACCGCCGCGTTGAAGAAGACTGTGAACCGGTCGCCGCTGGCGTTGGTGACCTGCAGGGTTTGCTGGCCGGTTCCGAAAGTGCCGGGGGCGCTAACGAAGTAAACGTTGGTCAGCGTCACCCGCGAGCCGATGTAGCTGCGCACCACGTTCGAGACCCCGCCGTAGCCGACGCCGTTGGTGAAGGTCAGCGGCAGCACATAGGGCGTGGGCAGCGGGTTGTTGTGGCTGTTGGTGATCAGCATGTTGGACGGATCGCCCGAGTTGATGTTGATCTGCAACTGGCTGTTGAAGTGCGCCAGCGTTCCGATGGCCGTGACGCTGTCCCCCACCGCCGGCCGGTCCGCCCCGTGCCCCGGCCAAAACACGCCGATGCCGCCCGTGGCGTCCTGGATCATGATGGACATGTTCGCCGCGCCCGTCAGGTTGGTATAAACTGTCACCACGCCGGTCACCGACCACAGCGCGGTGGTGTTGGTCGGCAGATAGAAGGTGTCGTCCACATGGCCCTTCAGATCGTAGATCGTGGTGGTGGGCACCGCGCTGGCGGAGACTACCGCGTTCGAGCCAATCCTCGTGCCGTATTCGTTCGAGACATCGCAGCGGTAGGTGCCCAGCGTCCCGTTGCCGCTTTGCAGGTTGGCGATGGTCAGCGTCGCCGTGCCGTCGCCGCTGACGTTGGCATTGGCTTCGGAAGCAACCGTGTTGCCGTTGTGATACCAGGCGTAGCTTAGGGTCCCGGGACCGGTCGCCCCGCAATACAGGGAGACGGTCTGGCCGTAGTAGGCGTTAGTGCTCACTGGCTGCTGGGTGATGGTGGGCGGCACCGGCGCCGAACTCACATTCACAATCGCCCCGCTGCTGGTGGCAAACTCACCGTGCGGAGTCGTAACGACAACGGTGTAGGTTCCGCTGTCGCCGGAGGTCGCGCTGGAGCGAATGAAGATGGGGGAGTTGCCGTTCTCATTGCTGACGTCCGAGCCGTTCTGCTTCCACTGGTAGGTCAGGTTCCGGAGCCCCTGGCCATTGGCCACCGCCACGAGGGTGAAACCCTGGTTTTCAAAGACATTGGTGCCGGCCGGCTGGTAAACGACCTGAGGCGCAAAGGCATTGGTCGCCCACACGCTCTGCGCCGCTTCGTCGAAGGTGGTGGCGACGCAGAGGTTGCTGATGACTCCGACCCACGCCCCGGAGCTGGGCTGCCGGAAGGCAAAGGCGACAGGAGCGGGAGGATTTGCGACGGCATCGCTCGTAACCAGAGCGGTTTCAAAGGAATCAATCGGGTTGACCCAGAGCGCGGCTGCGGCTGATGCAATCCCGTTGACCTCGCCCGTGGTCGGATTCCAGCCGACCACCACCTGATAGTCAACATTGGTGGCGAGATCAACCGGGTATGTCTGGTTGGGGGTGCCGGCGGCACCAGCAATACCCAGCCGCCAGGTTCCCGGCTGGGTCCCCGCCAGGTAAAACGCCCTGCACTGAAAAGCAGTGCTCGCATTCTTAAAGTGCGCGAAGTATTGCGAGGACGTCGGCAGAGTAGCGCACCTGACGGTGAAACTGGCGTAGAGTATCTGCACTCCGTTGGTGTAAGCGCACCCCTCTGTCGTGCATAGCAGCCGGTTAACGTCGGCGGCCAGCGCGCCTGAGTTCTGCAGCTTCTGCCCGGATATAGTCGCGCCGGTGGCGGCACCGCTATGGTTGGCCCAGTTGCCGCCGGCGACATCAACGATATACCCGTCGGCATAGTTGAAGCCTTCATAATAGATCACGTCGGCGGAGACGCTGACCAGGGCGAGACAGGAGAGTAAGGAGGCTAGTAGGATTTTTTTCATCATGTTGTGCTGTTTGTTGTTTTGCCCAGCATTAGCCCACATCTCTCGTTCGCCGGGGGACTGCCAGCGACATCTTCCGGACTTCGTGCCAGGCGTTCCGTTAGGTCTGATCATACCATCACGCTTTCGGCCTGGAGACGCAAGCCATTTCTGCCTGCGACTTATTCACAAACTAGTGACATTATGGCAATAATCCTGGGGACTTCCCGTTCTGGCACCAGCCTCCTTACGCCACCACTTTCGCCAGCTCCCTTGAGGTTCAGAGTTCGAGGTTGGATGCTCGATGTTCTCTCTCCGTCTTCTACTCTCAATCGGTCTCCCCGGCCGCCGTCCCGCCTACTGGCTCCGACTTTCCCCCAAGGCTGAGGCACCCCCCACGCCCAAGCCAGCCACAGCGATGAGACGGTGACAATCCGGCGGGACTACGGTGTGGTTCCCATGGGGGTCGGGCCCCATGGGAACCACACCGGGATACAACGGGTGTCACAGCGTTGTCACACCGGGGCGGCAACTCGGTCCAGGAATATGGAATTGGATCCCGGTAGAGGTAACTAAGGGCGCAGAATCCGCACAAGCCACTGTTCTTATGGCACTTACACTATTACCACCAGC
Organism: Candidatus Paceibacterota bacterium; assembly: GCA_035452965.1. Classification (NCBI taxonomy): domain Bacteria; kingdom Bacillati; phylum Minisyncoccota; species Minisyncoccota bacterium. The sequence goes on from DAOTCE010000010.1 coordinate 64,940, forward strand.
AAACGCCAGGTTTATGGAAGTGGCAGGCCCTTAAGTTCGGCGGTCTGATGGGGAAACCGCTGGCGAGTGTGCCATCCTGGCACACTTGGGCTGCTCCCTAGAGCCCGTTCCCAGCCTGCCCCCGTCTTGGACTTTGCCCGGGCGGTGGGGTATCTTCTGGTTGCTATGATTGCGTCCATGGACCAAGCCAAAACCCCTGAGCGCAAGGTCCCCGCGCCGAGAATCAGGCAATATACCGGGGAGGTCGTCTATATCTACGCGTTTGATGTGGCGTACGATATGACCCGCCAGCCGGTGCGGGAGTTGCTGGGCCAGCCCGTGGCGCAGTTTGTTGTGGACGCGAGCAAACCGAGCCCGCGCGAGCGTTTTTTCTACCAACCCGGAATGGTCCGCCTGCCGCCGATGGAGCGCATCGGTCCGCACGGGCAGGTGCGCGTTGGGCGGGTCATCAAGCTCCTGCCAGTCGGCGCCATCAGCATCTGTGTTCACGTGCCCTTTGCGGTCGAGCACGTCGAGGATCTCGTTGGTTATCACGACCTCCAGTTCAGCAACGGCTCGCTCAGTGAGGAGGTGCGGCGCTTGGCGGAAGAAGTGCGCGGTGAGCTGGCAGCCCACTACGTCCAGCCCGTGCGCCAGCTTGAGGAGGAAGAGGCCTACACCGTTTTCTGCATCGAATCCCCGATGCTCAACCCGGAAGGCGCGGCGGTGAGCGCGGAGGCCTGGTGGCGCGCGCACCGCCGGGCCGTGGCTTCGCTGCTGACTCAGGAGCCCGACGCCGACCACCTGTCCAAACAGGAGGCCGAAGAATCCACCGGCCGCTTCCTCAGCTATTACGAGCGCGACCTCGTGGTGATAGACTGGGATGCGGCGTTGATTATTGACGAGCCACAGAACTTCGCGGAGACGCTCTACGTGATGGAGCTGGCCAATGTGCAACTGGCCGAGCTCGAGGCCTACGACCGTATCCTGGACGATTCGCTGGACCGGGCGTATCGCGACCTCAACGCCCGTCCGCCCCGGGGCCGCGCCGGTATCTTGCGGGAGCTGCGGGAAATCCGGATTGACCTGGCGCGTTTCAGCGATGAGCTGTCGAACATCACCAAGTTCTTTGGGGACTGGCACCTGGCCCGCATCTACGAGAACATCTCGGCGCGGTTTCATCTGGCCGACTGGCATCGCACTATTGACAAGAAGCTGCAGACGCTCGACGACCTGTACGAAATCCTCAATCAGGATCGCACCAACCGCTACATGATCATCCTGGAGCTGGCAATTGTCCTGCTATTCGTGATTGACCTGGTGATCCTGGTGCTCGGGATCCACGGACCTTGAACCGGCCGGGGGCCGGCGCGGCGACAGCGAATGGGCCGGGTGTCCCAATCGCACGCAGCTTGGTGAGGGGAGCCTATTTGCTCGCGGCAGCAGGCAGCAGGAAGAGCCGGGCGTCGCCGGCATCGAGCGAGATTTGCAGGCCGGGCATGTCGGGGCTGTCGTCTGCAACGGGCGCCGCCTGGCCGGTAACCGGGCTGACTTCCAGCACGGCGGCGTGCGGGGCGTCGAATTCAACTGTGGGCCAGGCGCTGTAGGCGAAATGGTAGTTCTGCAACAGAGCGGCCCGGCGGCCGTCGGCGTGGGCGAACGCGCCCAGCAGATAGTCGCCGGGGGTCAGGGAGCGGATGGGGCTGCCCTGGAGGGCCGCAGCGTGATCGCTCTTGGGCCGGACGCGGTAAACGCCTGTGCTGGTGAGCTGCATCAGCGTGGGGCCGAGTTGTTTGAGCCTGCTGTTGAGGCGGCGGGCTTCCTCATAATGACGGGTGCGCTTGCCGTCGCGGCGGATGATGGCGCCGCCTTTGGGAAACTCGTCGCCGGGGGGCGTCCAGTAACAGAAGTACATCACCCCTTTGGCGCCGTAGGCCAGTGAGGCATTGATCTGCCAGCGGAGCTGGGCTTCGGTCGGGTCGGTGTGCGGCCCGTAGGGCATGGTATTGAAGAAATTCCAGAACGGGATGTTCCCGGCAAGGGATTGCTGGCGCATGTCCTCGAGGTTCTGGCAGTAGCCGTCCCGCCCGTCGGCTTCGGGCGAAAACCTCGGGTAGTGGTCCATGCTCAGCACGTCGGGGCGAACTTCGCGCAAAAAGCGGGCGACGTGCTCGGCGTAATTGCTGGTGCCCAGCGCCCAGGCGGGGGCGTAGTTGGGGAAGAGGTTGATGTAGGCAAGTTTGCCGGGCCGGGCCAGGCGCAGCGCATCTACCGTCTTGCGCAAATCTGGAAACGCGCCGGGGCCAGGTTCGTCGCTGAGTGAGTAACCCCAGCAGGCCGGGCCGTCGGGCAAACGATCCGGGGGCAAGCCGGCCATGGAGACGATGGTCTTGAGCCCCTGCTTCTCGCAGAGACGGATTTGATTCGACACCGCCGCGGGAGTCGTCGCGCCGAAGTTGCCGATTATGAAAGTAAAGTTGGCCTCCGCGATCTCGGCAAACCGCGCGTCGGTCTGCTCGTTGGCAGGCGGGTCCACCCAAAACCCCACCGCGAACCGGTCCTGGATGAAGCGCGGGTCGGCGGCAGCGGCATGGCCCAGTTGCGTAATCACAGCCAGGACGGTTGCCGTGAGGAAGTAGTAAGTGCGATTAAACATGGGCGAGAGATTAGCAGCCTGCGGTGATTTGCAAAGAGCGGGCTTGCTGGTTCGAGCGTTGGGACTTCAAGGCGCTGGAAGCTACGTGTTACCCGGGGGCCCCGGATCGGAGCGCCAGCGCGGATTTTGCCGGCAGGGGCAATCTTATCCTGCCGTTGGAAAACAACTCCTTCGGGACAAGACTTCCGGGGCCGTCCCACCTGCCGTCGGCTGAGTTCAGCAGCGCGAGCCACCGGCCGGGCGAGGCACTCGCCGTTACGGTAGCGAGGCGGTCTGAATAGTTGAAAGCCAGCAGGAACCGGGCGCCGCCGCTCGAATAGCTTACCAGCAAGACTCGATCGGACCGAAGCGCGCGCACTTTGATTGGGTATGTTGCGGTGGTGGTCAGAGCGGGCAAGGTCCTGCGCAACCGCATCAACTCCCGGTAAAACGCGCGCAGCAGGCGGTGCGTTCGCTTCTTCCGCAACGCATGATTGAGTTTCGAGCTTTCGAAGGTGGCCCGGTCCTGCGGGTCTGGCGGTCTTCCCCGCCACCCGAAGGCCGCCAACTCCGCCCGCCGCCCGGCGCGCACGGTCTGAATGACCGGCGCGCTGCTGTGGCTGATGAAGTAATGGAAGGGCGCCAGTTCGCCATACTCCTCACCCATGAACAGCAGTGGAATGAAGGGCGACAAGAGCACATTGGCGGCAGCCAGTTTACGGGCCTCGAAGGGTATCAACGTTGCCAGCCGCTCTCCACGGAGCCGATTGCCCGCCTGGTCATGGTTCTGGCTGTACACCACGAATGATTGGACCGCCTGACTTACCTTGCTGGAGCTACCCCCGCGTTTCCGTGCGCCCCGGAAGCGGCTCTTGGTGGTTCTGGCCGCCCTCCAAACTCTGGCAAACTGGGCTGCGCCACCGAAGCGCGCGTAGTAACCTGTTTGCTCGCGCGTAAGCAATACGTGGAGGCAGTGATGAAAATCGTCCCTCCACTCCGCGTCCAAGCCCACGCCAGCCGGTGCGCCTGCGGGAATACGGCGCACGATGTCCAAACCACCTTCGCCGATGAGATGGAAGGGGCGTTTGAGTGTGTCCGCCTGCCGGTGGCAGGCTTGCGCCAATTCACCCAAGAAGGGCGAGGCAGATGAATCGCGAATCGCGTGGATTGCATCGAGCCGCAGGGAGTCAATGTGGAATTCCGTTTGCCAATACAGCGCGTTCTCGATGAAGAAGCGGCGCACGTCAGCGCCGGGCCGGCCCGCAAAATCCAGCGCTTGGCCCCAGGGTGTGGAATGGGATTCCATGAAGTAGGGCCCAAACTCGCTGAGGTGATTTCCCTCGGGCCCCAGGTGGTTGTAAACCACATCCAGCACGACAGCCAGGCCGGCCCGATGGGCGGCATTGACCAGCCGTTTAAGACCTGCCGGCCCGCCGTAGGAGTTCTGCGCCGCATACGGGAAGACGCCGTCATAGCCCCAGTTTCGGCTGCCGGTAAACTGCGCTACCGGCATCAGCTCCAGGGCCGTGACACCCAAATCTCTCAGTTCAGCCAAATGCGGGATGGCAGCCTCAAAGGTCCCCTCCGTCGTGAACGTTCCCACATGCAACTCATACAGAACATAGTCCTTCAACCGCACACCCGCCCACTTCTCATCCGTCCAGGGGAATGCGGGAGCGACAAGCGCCGACGCGCCATGCACACCGTCCGGCTGGTAGCGCGAGGCTGGATCGGGAAACGCGTGCCGTCCGTCCAGGCGGTACAGATAGCGGGTCCCGGGCGTTGCGTCCTCGACTACCGTCGCATGGTAACCGCCGTCGTGCCGGGTGAGACGCGCCACCTCCCGCTTCGGCTTTGACAGCAGCACCTCCACGCGCTCGACGCGGGGCGCCCAGACGAGAAAGCGCCAGCGCCTGCCGCCGAGATAGGTCGCGCCCAGCGTCACCCGCGTCCATTTCATAGCGCCGGGCGCGCGTGGAGCAACTGCAGAATCCCCTCGCAGGCGGGCCTAACCAGCGCCAGTCGCCGGGTGAGGTGATCGCCCAGTTCCTCCACGGTGCGGTGGAGCAGATGAATCTCCAATAAGGGTTGAAGCTCCTCGTCCCGGGCGGGCAGGAGCGGCGAGCGGCCCAGCGCAGCGAGATAACCGTTCAAGAATGCGACACTGGTCCAAAGTCGCCAGCAAGCGGCCCAGCGCTCGGGCCTGTCCCTGGTGCTGGCGTCCAGCCGGCCCAACTCGGCCTGCCGGGCGAGCGCAGTATCCGCGGCATAGCGGAACGAGCAGAGCATCCCGGTCACATCGCGCAGCACCAGGCGCTTGATGCGGCGTTCACTGACGGGCTGGCCCGGCTCACCTTCAAAATCCACGATCATGAAGTCCTTGCCAGTATGCAGGATCTGCTTCAGCCCATAATCGCCATGGCAACGGATTCGCGCCGCGCTGACGCGCAGCGCCAGCAGGGCCTGACAACGCTTGAGAATCGCCGGTTCCTGCTCAAGCACCCGGTTCGCGGGCGGTAGCGCGGCCGCCGGCAGCCGGGACAGGTTATCCCGCAATCTCAGCAGATTGTGCCGGGTCGTGTTGCGCATGGTCTGATACAGGCCGCGCTGGTAGTACGAGGTCCAGGGTTCCGGTGCGAACTCCGGGGCATTCGGTTCAGAGGCGAGGGCCTGATGCAGCTCGGCGGTCCGCACACCGAGCAACCGGGCGGATTCAAGATACGTGCCGATCAACTCCGGCACTTCAGCGGGAATACCCTGCCGGGCGAGTTGAACAAGCGGCTTGTTGGCGGGGGGGAATCTCCTGCCTTCGGTGGACAGGGAAAGCACCCGCTCGTAATAGCGATCCAGGGCGCGCAACGTGTATTCCCAGCCGCTCTCGGCTTTGGGGAGCCAGCTATGAACCGCTGCCAGGCCTAGCCGCTCGCCGTCGGCGCGATGGTATTCCAACGCACCCGCCAAAGGCGGCGCGTGCGGGAAGCCCCGGTCGGTGAAGAAACGCCCCAGCTCGAGTTCGGGGTTAATGCCCCAGTGCAACCGGCGGAACAACTTCAAGACGAATCGTTCGCCGTACCGGATGGACGTGTGGCGCTGGGAGGCCTTGAGCGAGGTGCTTTCCAGGGCCGCGGCCACCCGGCGCGACACGGTGCGCAACAGCGGCCCGCGCCAGGCCACCACGTTGCCTTCCCGGCCCTTGAGCCGGCGGCGGCGGGCGATGAGATCCAGCAGGCCAATGTCGAAGCCGCGCAGGCCCAGCGCGTCATACAGCACCCCGCGTTGCTTCGATTGTGCGAGGGTAACTACGGCGACGACACGCTGGGGTTCGTCGCGGCGCAGGCGTGCCGCTTCACTGCCCGCGGCAAAGGCCAGCGGCACCAAATACCACTCCGCATCAGCGCCGGCATATTCCACTTGCCAAAGTGTCAGAAAGGACATGACCGGTCCCAGCGGCACAGCCTCCGCCTCTTTTAGTGTGGCGGACTTGACGGCTTTCGCCGCCGGCGGGAACCATTTCATCGCGCGCAGGAACGGGACAAACGCCTTTTCCAGGGCGGACCTCAAGCGCTCGGACAGGACCTCTTCCCAGTGCTTTGCGACCGTGATTTCGGCGCGCGCCTCGGGCGGCCCAGGCTTGGCCCGCGCGCTACCGGCAAGCGACGGCTCCAACGAGAACCAGTAAAAGCCGTGCGGGCCGAGGGTCAAGAGGAAAGGCAGCTCCCCAATGGTCGGGAACGGCGTGCGGCCAAACAACTCGACCGGAGTGCGCCGCTTGAAAACCGAGAGGTCCAATTGAACCGGCTGGGGATATCGCGAGAGGTTCGCCACCACCAACAAGATCTCCCGCTCATGGCGCAAAATGTAAGCGAGAACCTTGCGGTTCTGCGGCGCGAGGAATTCGACTCGCCCCTCCCCCAGGGCGCGCCAGCCTTTGCGGAGGGCCAGCACTCGGCGCATCCACCACAGTAGGGAATGGGGATTGCGGAGCTGCGCGTCCACGTTCACCGCTTCATAATGATATTCGGGGTCCAGGGTGATGGGCAGATACAGCCTCTGCGGGTTTGCGCGTGAAAACCCCGCGTTCTGGTCCGCGCTCCACTGCATCGGTGTGCGCACGCCGTTGCGGTCGCCCAGGTAGATGTTGTCCCCCATTCCGATCTCGTCCCCATAGTAGAGCACCGGCGTTCCCGGCAGCGACAGCAGCAACCCATTCAACAGCTCGATCCGCTTGCGGTCGTTGCCCAGCAGCGGTGCCAGCCGCCGGCGGATCCCGAGGTTGAGCCGCGCCTGGTGGACATGCGCATACATGCGATACATGTAGTCACGCTCCTCGTCGGTGACCATTTCGAGGGTCAGCTCATCGTGATTGCGCAGGAATAACGCCCACTGGCTGGTCTCCGGTATGGGAGGGGTTTGCTCCAGGATGTCCACGATCGGCGTGCGGTCTTCCATTCGCACCGCCATGAACAGGCGCGGCATGAGCGGGAAGTGATAGGCCATGTGACATTCGTCGCCCCGACCCTGGCCGAAATAGGTCACCGCATCCTCCGGCCATTGGTTGGCCTCGGCCAGCAGCATCCGGTCCTCATACCGCTCGTCCACATGCACGCGCAGCCGCTTCAAGAAGGCATGCGTTTGCGGCAGGTTCTCACAGTTGGTGGCGTCCTGCTCGTAGAGGTAGGGCACCGCGTCCAACCGCAGCCCGTCCACACCCAGGTCGAGCCAGAAGTCCAGCGCCTTGATGATCGCCTCGTGCACGTCGGGGCTGTCGTAGTTGAGGTCGGGCTGGTGGGAGAAGAACCGGTGCCAGTAGTAGGCCCCCGCAACGTGGTCCCAGGTCCAGTTCGAGGTTTCCACGTCCTTGAAGATGATCCGCGCCTCTTGGTAGCGGTCAGTCGTGCTGCTCCAGGTGTAGAAGTCTCGCCAACGGCTCCCGGGCGCCGCGTGCCGCGCCCGCTGAAACCACTGGTGTTGATCGGAGGTGTGGTTCAAGACCAACTCAGTGATGACCCGCAGCCCGCGCTGATGCGCCTCGCGCAGGAAGACTTGGAAATCTTTCAGCGTGCCGTATTGTGGGTGGACAGCGCAGTAGTCGGCGATGTCGTAGCCGTCATCCTTCAGTGGGGAGGGGTAAAATGGCAGCAGCCAGACTGCCGTTACTCCCAGGTCCTTCAAATAGTCCAGCTTTTCCGTCAGGCCCTGAAAGTCGCCGCAGCCGTCACCGTTGCCGTCGTGAAATGAGCGGACATGCACTTCGTAGATGACCCCGCTTTTGTACCAGAGCGGGTCGGGGGCCAGCCCTTCGCGGTTGCGGTTGCGGTCAGCCATGACAGTCACGGTTTCTGCCCGTTCGACGCGGCGCGTTCCGTGACCTGGGATGCCAGGCTCACTTCGCGGAGCACCCGCCGCACGGCTGTGTGGGTGCTTAAGTAGTATCGTGCCGCGGTGTTCGCCAAGCCCACTCGCACTGAGAAAGCGGTTTCCGGCAGCGCCCGAAACAGGTCTTCATCCGTCCAATCGTCGCCTATCGCGAGAATGAAATCCGCGCCCAGTCCTGCCAGCCACTCCGTCGCGGCGCTTCCCTTGCTTACCCCGGTGCTGCGCACCTCCAGGACCTTGTTGCCCTCGAGCACTTGAACGTCAATATTGCGCGTGAATCCGGCCAGGGCATCGAGCAGTTCGCGCGCCCGGCGCGACGCCTGGTCCGGGTCCGCGCGGCGGTAGTGCCACGCCAGCGAGAACTCCTTCTCCTCCAGCAACGCCCCCGGCAAACGATCCACGTAAACTTGGAGTATGGGGCGCACCCGTTCTTTCCACTCCGTGGTGATCACCTTGAGCATCCGCCACTCGCCGCCTTTGGGCCGCAGCCAGACGCCATGCTCGGCAATCAAACCCACCGGCAAAGCCCCAAACCACTCTTCCAGGTCGCGTCGTGGCCGGCCGCTCACAATTATCACCTCATTAGCCGCTACCGCATCCAGCGCGGCCAGCAGGTCCATCACTTCCTGGTCCGGCAGCGCCAGCTGCGGGTCCTCCATGAAAGGCACCAGGGTGCCGTCGTAATCCAGCAACAGGGCCCGCCGGGCGGCCGAGCGGTATTGCTGGATAACCTCGGCCAGCACCCGGCCGCTCAACGCCCGCGCCCGCCGCGCCGCCTCCGTCTTTTGAGTGGAAACCAGGGCCTGGACGAAGTCCTCCGCCCACCTCACCACGTTGTAGCGGCGCAGCCGGTCCTGGAGCAGGCGATTGCGCCGCACCTGTTCCTCCACCGGCATGCCCAGCGCCTGCTCCAGCGCCTGCGCAAAGTCGCCGCTATGAAGCGGATTGATAATCAGCGCCTCGCCCATCTCCTTCGCCGCCCCGGCCATCTCACTCAGGATGAGCACGCCCGTCTGATCGGGGCGCGAGGCTACGAACTCTTTAGCGACCAGGTTCATTCCATCCCGCACCGGGGTGATCAAGGCAACGTCGCAGGCGCGGTACATCGGCACAAGCTCTTCAAACCCAACGTTGCGAAACTGGTAAACCAGGGGCGTCCAATGGACATTCCCATAGGCCCCGATAATTCGTCCCACGGTTTGCTCCAGCTCCTGTTTCATAGCCTGGTAGCTCTCCACGCCAATCCGCGACGGCGCTACCGACACCACGAACACCACCTTCCCATGCCACTGTGGGTTGCGCTTGAGGAAGCAGTCGTAGCCGCGCAGCCGGTTGATCAGACCTTTGGTGTAATCCAGCCGGTCCACCGAGAAGATCACCTTCTGGCCGACGCATTTAGCCCGCAGTTCCGCCACGCGCGAGTCCGTTTCCGGCGAGGCCGCCGCCCGCGCGAAGCGCTCGTAATCAATCCCCATCGGAAATGTGTCCACCTTGACCACGCGCTCCCGCAACGTCAGGCTGCCAAGCTGGTGCTCGTAGCCGACCGACCGCAGCACGCTCGTCAGAAAGTCGCGCGTGTAGTCGTAGGTGTGGAACCCCACCAGGCTTGCGCCCAGCAGTCCCTCGACAATCTCCACCCGCCAGCTTCTTGGCAACAGCCGAAACACCTCGTACGACGGGAAGGGGATATGCAGGAAGAACCCGATCGGCAGGTCTGGAAACCGCTCCCGCACCATCCCGGGCACCAGCATGAGCTGGTAGTCATGGACCCACAGCAAGTCGTCCGGCCGCAGCACCTTCAGCGTCGCTTCGGCAAAAACGCGGTTTACCTGCTTGTACTCTTCCCAGTAATCCTCCTCGTAGTGCGTCAGGTCCGGGAAATAGTGAAACAGCGGCCAGAGGGTCTTGTTGCAGAACCCGTGATAAAACCGGTCCATCTGGTCCTCCGGCAGAAAGACCGGCAGGGCCTTGAACTCCTGTTCCGCGTAAGCCTTCACTGCCGGTTCGTCCTCGGGCGCCACGGTCGCCCCGGGCCAACCCAGCCAAACAAACTCCGGCCGCTCCTCGAAACCCGCGGTCCCGCGCTCCAGGTAGCTCCAGACGCCCGTGGTCAGGCCTCCGGAACTCACAGTGAACTGCAGGTTGCCGTCCGCTTTGGTCGCGGTGAACGGCAGCCGGTTGGAGACAATGACCAGGCGCATGGATTCAAACGGGCTCAGCCGCCTGGCTTGCTAATTTCCTCTTCGGACTGCTCATGGTAACAGCATCTTACTTCTGTTGTGGTGCTCCCGCTACTTCCAATGGCCAACGGGATTGTTTCTGGCCGAATAACCGTCCCCTCGCGCGACAACTCCGCCGTCCCGCCAAACCGGAATCGCAAACACCGCGCCCCTCATCCGCGCTCAAGCCTGGCGGCTGAAGCGGGATGGCCGGGATGGATCAATCTTGCGGGGGCCGGCGGGCGACCAGCACGCCAATCAGCAAGCCGACGCCGAAGGCCACACCGACGGAATGGTAAGGATGCTCGCGGACGACAACATCGGCCTTCTTCGCCGCGGCCTTGGCGGCCACGACCGCCTGCTGCTGCAGCGCCTCGCTGGTGGCTTTCGCGCGCTCCAACGCCGCTCCCAGGCGCGTCCGGGCATCCTTGGCCTTCTCGGTCAGATCACCGGCGGTGGCTTTGAGCAAGGTCTCGGAATCGCGCACTAATACCCGCAAGTCTTCCAGCACGCGTTCGCGCGCCAGGTCGCTGTGAGCACGTTCAATGTTGGCAAAGTGTGTTTCCATACGTTCGACCTCGTCTCTCTCGCTGATTGAATTGCGTCAGCCATCGCACCAAGGCAGGTTCACACGAAACAACAAAGCTTTCAAGTGCTTTGGCGCAGAGAGTTCGCCGGGGGGTAATAGGGGGCATCTTCGAGGCAGTTCCTGAACCCCACGGTGCCCGGTGCGTCGTTGGCCATGAAATCTCCGGCCTCGTCAGCAATTCACGCTCACTCGTCTCCCATACCATCCCCGCGTCCGGTTGCACACGTTGCACACCGACAACATCACCGGCACCTCCACCAGCACCCCCACCACCGTCGCCAGGGCCGCCGGGGAGTCTGCGCCAAACAACGTGATCGCCACCGCCACGGCCAGTTCAAAGAAGTTGCTTGCCCCGATCAGCGCCCCGGGGGAGGCGACATTGTGCTCCACCCGAAACCAGCGCATCAGAAAATACGTCAACCCCGAATTGAAATACACCTGCACGATAATCGGCACCGCGATCAGCAGCACTGCCACCCACCGGCTGGTCAGGTTCTTCGACTGAAAGGCGAAAATCAGCACCAGCGTCAGCAGCAGCGTCCCAATCATCACCGGGTGGAACTTCCGCAGGAACTTCTCCTCAAACCACTGCTTCCCGCGCGACTTGAGCAGCGCGGTGCGCGTCAGCCACCCGGCAGCCAGCGGAATCACGATGAATACCACCACCGAGGTGATGAGCACCATGGCCGGGACCACCACCTGTGCCACTCCGCACAGGAACATCACAATCGGCGCGAAGGCCACCAGCATGATCAGGTCATTCACCGCCACCTGCACCAGCGTGTAGGCCGGGTCGCCCTCGGTTAGGTACGACCACACGAACACCATCGCCGTGCACGGCGCCGCCGCTAGGATGATCAGGCCCGCCGTGTAGCCGCGCGCCGTCTCCGGGTCAATCCACCCCGCGAACAGCTTCTGCATGAACACCCACGCCAGGAATGCCATCCCGAACGGCTTCACCAGCCAGTTTACGAATAGCGTCACCATCAGCCCCTTGGGCTTGCGCGCGATCCCTCCAATCACCCCGAAATCCACCTTCAGCATCATCGGGTAGATCATCAGCCACAACAACACCCCGATCGGCACGTTCACCTGCGAGCCCTGCCCGAACTCCAGCCGGCTTAACGCTTCCGTCACATCCGGCAGCGCCCGCCCCAGCGCCACCCCGACGACCATGCACAGGAACACCCAGACCGTCAGATAACGTTCGAAGAACGCCAGCCGCTTCGGTGCTGGCTGGGCCAGTTCGCCGGTCGTCGCAGTCACGGAATTGCTCATACGCCTCTCACTGCTCGACTGCCGCCGCGCCGAACGCCCCAGGCAAAGTCTCAACGAATTTGCGGATTTCATCCCTCACACGGCGATACACCGCCAACTTCCCCTCGCCGTCGGGCAGCTGCTTTGTCAGTTCCGGCGGGTCCTCAAACTCCGCCTGAACCTGCTTCGTCCTCCCCGGGAAGACCGGGCAATTCTCACTGGCGTGCCCGCACACCGTCACCACGTAATCGAATTGCACCGGGCCGAGGTCAGCAAGTGTCTTGGAGTAGTGCTTCGAAATGTCCACGCCGGATTCCGCCATCACTCTCACCGCGTGCGGGTTCATGCCGTGCGGCTCAATTCCGGCGGAGTAAGCCTCGATCACATTTCCCTTCAAATGCCGCGCCCAACCCTCCGCCATCTGGCTTCGGCACGAATTCCCCGTGCAGAGGAATAGCACTTTCAACTTGGCCATGGGCGCTTGCTCAATTCAGCACAGTTCATTAGCGCATGCCAGCAATCCCGCGGCTTGGTCCGCCACCTGCCGGATCCGGGCGGCCGTCACTCGTGTCTTCCCTTTTTCAAATCCCATTTCCGCGAGCTTCAGATGCTGGAAATCCTTGAACCCGGCCAGTTCCATTGTTTTGCGGGCGCATTCCTCTTTGCACCCGTCAACCACCAGTATTTTGGCCGCGGCCTTTGCGTTGGCCATAATCCCTTCGACTCGCCCGCCGATGCCCGCCAGGCAATACATCTTCCCTGTCCCGTCCTTGGCCATCTGGCGCGCGGTCCGGTCGGCCAGACCCCCGACATCGGACGCGCCCGAGCAGGGAAAAACCAGTTTTGGTGCCGTGGTGCAACTGCATTGAGTTTGAGCGTTCTGTGTATTCATGGGTCTTTGCTAACTTGAGGTTAAGGTGCGGAGTAAATCAGCCAGATGCCGCCAAGGAGCACCAGCACGCCACAGACGCACTTAACAACGGTGACGCCCTTGGATTGCTCGTTCCAGTTCAGGAAGCGCTGCACCAACTCCGTGGATGTGCCGGCCGCCACGATCACCGCGCAATGCCCGATGCCGTAGGACAGCAGCAGCGACGCGCCGTAGAACGCGCTCGTCTTCGCCGCCCGGAATACCACACCCAAAATCGGCGCCATGAACGCGAACGTGCAAGGGCCAAGCGCGACGCCGAAAATCAGCCCCAGCAGGAACGCCGCCACCAACCCTTTGCGCTTCATTCCAACCTGTCCTGGTCCCGACCACGGCATCGGGATGAGGCCCACCAAGTGCAGCCCCACCACCAGAAAGATCGCCGCCACGAAGTAGTTTCCCCATCGCCCCACGTCCCCCATCATCCGTCCCGCCGCCGCCGTGACCGCCCCAATGGCCGCAATCGTCACCAGGATCCCCACCGCAAATAGCGTCGCGATCCCGCTCGCCCGCGCGGTGCTCACCCGCCCCTGCCCGCTGATGAACCCGACAATCAGTGGGATGCTCGCCAAATGGCACGGGCTGAGAACAACGCTAAGCACGCCCCACACCGCTGACGCCACCAGCGCCACCAGCGGGGCACCTTCAACGGCGTGCGACAACGCAGAAAGGAACTGCTCCATTTGGCTTATTATTTTTTCGCTTCTACCTTCCCATCGGACTTCAGCCCCGCTTTGGATTTCGAGGTTCGGTCCGTGGATTTAAGCTCAACCCCCAGTTCCTTCCATTTCGCCAGTATGTCCTGTTTCCCTAGGAAACCCTCATGCCGGAAGCGTTCCTTCCCCGAAACGTCGAAGAAGATTTGTGTGGGGATAAGCTTGATCCTGTACGTTTTCGCCTCCCTGGGATTCTTCCATACGTCAATAAACTCGACGTCCAACTGCCCCGCATACTCCTTTTTGAGGTCTTTGAGGATTGGGGCCATCATCTTGCAGGAAACACATTTGCCCGCTCCCAAGTCCACCAGTTTTGGAAGCTTCGCCGGCTCCGCCGCCCATGCCGCCGCCCACCATACACCAACAAATGCTATCAGGATCTTAATAGGTGACTTCATAACTCATCCGCACTTCACGCATCACGCTTCGTCCGTCATACGACCGTCTTCCCGGCCTCCACCGTCTGCGCAAGCATCACCTTGATCTCGTTGACGCTTGGCACCTTGCCGGCCGCTTTGACCGTGCCATTCACCACCAGCGCCGGTGTCATCATCACACCTAGCGCCACGATTTGCTTCAGGTCCGTGACTTTGTTGATGTCGGCGGCAACGCCCAGTTCTTTCACGGCCAGTTCCGTGAATTGCGCCAGGGTCTTGCACTTCGCGCAGCCCGGTCCAATAACGAGTATTTGCATAAGCTAATTCCTTTCGTTTGAGGTTAAAACAATGCTCCGTAAAGCAGCCCGGTGGCTGTCGCCATTACGATGACCAGCGACACATACACCACCGTCTTCTTCGTGCCCATGGTGCTGCGCAGCACCAGCATGCTGGGCAGCGAAAGCGCCGGGCCAGCCAGCAGCAACGCCAGCGCCGGCCCTTTGCCCATCCCGGACCCGATCAGGCCTTGCAGGATTGGCACCTCCGTCAACGTTGCGAAATACATGAACGCTCCGACTACGGACGAGAATAAGTTCGCTAGGAACGAATTGCCGCCGACCGATTGGCTCACCCAGTCCGACGGAATCAATCCCTCGTGCCCGGGTCGCCCCAGCAGAATGCCCGACAGGAACACCCCGCCGATCAGCAGCGGGAAAATCTGTTTGCCCAGCGCCCAGGTCGCATCCAGCCACTCGCGGCCATCGCCGGGATGCCGCGCGCTCAGCACCACCAACCCCGCGCAGCCGACGACGAACGGAATCAGCGGTTCATGCGGAAAGGCGAAGCTCAAGATGGCCACCGGTGCCGCCGCCAGCGCCAGTTCCTTCCACTTGAAACCAAACCACAGCCCCAAACACGCCCCCAAACCCGCCGCGAACGCGCCCGCCACCGGCCACTTCCACGCGTAAATGCTCGCCCATAAGCCCACCGGCTCCGCCGGCTTGCTCCAGTTCGCGAACACCAGGAAGCCCACCATCGAGGCGAAAAACAGCACGTTCTGCCACAGCGGCCGCCGGACCTCCACCTCGGGCATGAGCGCCGCGGCTTCCGCTTTGGCCTGTTCCTCACGCCGGAAGATCAGGTGCATCGCGATACCCACTATCACACTGAACGCCACCGCGCCCACCGCCCGCGCCGCCCCCAGTTCCAGCCCGAGCACTCGCGCCGTCAGCACGACGGCCAGCACGTTGATGGCCGGCCCTGAATACAGGAACGCCGTCGCCGGGCCCAGTCCCGCCCCCCGCATCCAAATGCCCCCGAACAGCGGCAGGACTGTGCAGGAGCACACCGCCAGGATGGTCCCGGACACCGACGCCACGCCGTAAGCCAGCGCCTTGTTCGCCTTGGGCCCCAGGTAGCGCATCACCGACGCCTGGCTCACAAACGCGCTGATACCCCCCGCGATGAACAACGCCGGCACCAGGCACAGCAGCACGTGCTCCTGCGCATACCACTTCGCCAGATCCAGCCCCTCCTTCAGCGCGTTGTCAAACCGCGGCACCCCCACCGGCAGAAAGAACAGGAACACAAACACGGCGGTGAACGCGCCTAATACCTTCAGTTCCCGGCTCAGCAGTCCGCCGTTCGTGTTTAGGGTAATTCCGTTCATTTGCGCGCGTGCGGGCGTTTACGAACCGGCGCTCAAGGGCGACTTGGCGGCCTGCACCTTGCGAATCACGAGGATAGGTCTCTTGCTCATTTCAGACCTCACCCGCAGCACTTGCACGCCGGCTTTTTCGCCGTCACCTCCAGGCTGGTGATGTAGTCACCGGGCTTGGCTCCGGCAGGCAGGCTGGCGATGATTTTCTGATAGAGCGGATCTTGCCAGTCCACCATGCCGTCAATGTATCCAGACTTCGGGGTCAAACCGATGTCGGTCAGGCCAGCATCTTCAGCCATGCGCTCGGTCTCAGTTACCAGCACCGCCCCGGCCACGCAGCCCACCAGCGCCTCCACGCTATCACGAATCGCGGGGGGCAGCGGTTTGAGCAATGCCAGGTCCGAAACGGCCACCCGCCCCCCCGGTTTCAACACCCGCGCGATTTCCCGCCATACCTGCGGCTTGTCCGGTGACAGGTTGATCACGCAGTTGGAAATCACGACGTCCACGCTGTTGTCTGGCACTGGCAGGTGCTCGATCTCGCCCAGCCGGAACTCGACGTTATCTAGGCCCGTGGTCTGGCGGTAGGAGCCCGTGTTCTTGCGGGCCTTCGCCAGCATCTCGGCGGTCATATCCACGCCGATGGCCCGCCCTTTCCGTCCAACTTTCTTGCCGGCGATGAACACGTCGAATCCCCCGCCCGCCCCCAGATCCAGCACCACCTCTCCCGGCCGCAGTGCGGCCAGGGCGTTCGGATTGCCGCATGACAAACCCAAGTTTGCGCCTTCGGGCAATGCCGCCAACTCCCGCGCGCTGTAGCCGATGTGCTTGGCCAGTTCCTCCGAGGCCGCCGGCGGCGAGCCGCAACAGGTCGGCGTTGTCCCGCAGCACGACCCGCCGCTCCCGGCGATCTTGCCGTAACCTTCCCGCACTGCCGCGCGCACAGCTTCCGCGTCTTTGGTTGCTTTGATCTTCTTCATAACCAGAGTCACACTTTGGTTTCCCCGTTGAGCGAGATTTCTGGCGTGGCCAGCAACTCATCCAGCACCTCAACGACAGTCCGGACGCAGCCGGCGCAGGTCTTGCGCAACAGGTCCTCATCCCGGAAATACTGCTGCCCTTCCGCCGTCCGCAGGTCGCACCCTCCCAGCAGGACGTGGCACAGGCACGATCCGTGCCGCTGCTCAAAGCGCGCCATCAGATCGAGCGTCTTCTGATAAGTTTGGTCCGTGGCCGAACGGTCCTGCTGTCCGCCGCGCCCGTATTTCAGACCCAGCGCCAGAATCCCGCCGGTGATCGCGCCGCAGACCTCGCCCCGCCTTCCCATTCCCGCGCCCAAACCAGTAGCCACCTTCAACGCGGTGTCTCCATCCAGTCCCAATTCCGGGGCATAGGCGTAGAAGACCGATTGCGCGCAGTTGTAGCCCGCCAGGAACTTCTCCATCGCTGCTTCATTCTTTGTCTTCATAACCCGTTCCGCTGGTTTGATTCAGTTGGCTGCTCCAGCCCGCCTCAGCTTCCCCGCTCCCAGCGGGGCGGGCGGTGGCTCCACGAACCGCCGGATCTCATCACACACCTGTAGATCAGCCACCCTCATTTTCCGCAAAGTCGCTTGCACAGCAGTGCTGTATCCATCGCCAGGACTTTCTTCAGCCGCTTCGTGTCCGCGGCGGCCCGCTCACTCCGCGCCAGCGACCGCCGCACCCACGCCACGGCCTCGCGCGCCGCCGCCGGCGCCCCTTTGCCGGGCAGCGAGTAATACATCCACCGGCCATCCTTCCGGGCATTAACCAGCCCGGCTTGAAACAGGATGGACAGGTGCTTAGAGACGGTGGACACCGCCAGCCCGAGTAGCTCGGTGATCTGGCACACGCACAACTCGCCCCGCTGCAATGCCAGCAGCATTCGCAGCCGGTTCTCATCCGCCAGGGCCTTCGTAATGTTCAGGAAGCTCTGCATACTTCTATATTTCGCCAATAGACGAAGTATGCCACCCCCGCCCCGCGCTGTCAACCCCGGCGCCCGGGCGGCGCGGGGCCCGGGGTGCCGCGGGCATTCTGCGGCGCGCCGGCAAGGGACTTGTCGCGGCCGTCCCGCCGGCGGGCTGGGTCCGGGCCGCCGAAGACAGAAAGGCAGGCGGAACCGCGAACGATTGGCCTCGAACCTTGAGCCCGGGAGCGGAAGGGGGGCCGGTTAGCGCGCCGAACCGGGGCAAGGGCCCTGTAACCACTACTGGTGACATGACGGGATTGGGGATTCTGGTATGGTGGTAGCGTCAGTGATGCAAAAACGCAGTAGTCAGACCGTGTGTAACTGACAGGCGTAAATCTGCGGCGCCGCATCAAAGTAAGATTTAAAGTTGTTCTCAGTGTAGAATGTGGCAAGAAGGCCGGAATTAGTTCCGGCTTTTTTGTTGTACTGAAGGCTGGCCGGAAGTTCGGGGAGGTGTCCGGGGGCGGATTGTCAAGCGGCGCGGGGTGCGGCATTGTCGGCTTATGACGCTATTGCAGCGGCTCTGGCTTGCGCTGGCTGATTTGGCCCTGGTGGTCCACGCCACCTTTGTCGCATTCGTGGTCGTGGGATTGGTGGTGATTTGGGTGGGGCGATTTCGGGGCTGGGCGTTCGTGCGCAACTTCTGGTTTCGCGCAGGGCACCTCGCGGCCATCGGCGTGGTTGCAGTGGAATCAGTGGGGGGGTGTGCGTGCCCTCTGACCACGTGGGAAAACCGGTTGCGGCTGATGGCGGGTAGTCAGGAGCACTACGCCGGGTCTTTCATTCAGCACTGGCTCCACCGGGTGATCTTCTTCGAATTTGACCAGTGGATTTTCTCGGTTGCCTATGCGGCGTTCTTTCTGGCGGTGGTCTTGAGCTTCTGGTTGATCCCCCCACGCTGGCCGAGGGCCGGCCAACGGCCAACGTAGCGCCCGGGCATTTCTTTGGGATAAGACGCCAGGTGCTTACGCCGTGCTCTTGGCGCGGCGCATCGAGCGGAGGATCTTCAGGCCGAAACGTTCATCGGGTGTCAGCACCCGGCCATGGGCTTTGAGTTCGCGCAGGGCGGCGAGGGTCATGCAGAAGTCCACCGCGCTCAGGGGGCGGCCTCGGACAACTCGGTTTTGCCAGCGTTTGGGGTCGGAAATTTCCTCGATCGGCTCATCGGCCCCCGGGAAGAATGAGATCAGCCACTCGTCCCGGCGGACGTAGCCGTCCGTCTCGGTCTTGGGCTCGAACCACGGATCGCACAGCAGCAGGCACAGGGAACGGCCCGCGTTGGCGCCGAGGCGGTAGAAGACAAGCCGCGCGTCCAGCTCGGCGAAATGATGGTAGGTGACCTTGGCGGCGTCGGGCGGTTGGGGGGTGAACTGGGTCTGAAAGCCGAGTTTAACGCGGGCGGGGGTGCCGGGGTCCTTCTCGAAACACAGGTTCTCTTCGAGAATCCAAAGGAGATCAGTCGAAAGGCCGCGTTGGGTCAGGAGGGTCTTCCACGTAGCCAGAGCATCCTCGAAGGGTGGACGCTGGTAGTTGCGGGGCATATCCATAGCCTTTATTAGAGCCGGTTGCGCGTGAACCAGTCAACAAAAAGAGGGATGCCCTCTTCGATCTTCACGCGAGGATGATAACCCAGTCGGGCCCGGGCTTTGGAGACGTCCGCGCAGGTGATGGGCACGTCGCCGGGCTGCACCGGCTGGCGGTCGAGGATGGCCTGCTTGTCCAGGGCATTCTCGATCAATTGGATGAGGCGGTCCAGGCGCACGGTTTGCGACTCGCCCAGGTTGAAGATCTCGTAGCCGAACTCCTGCTGTGTGCAAGCGATTACGCCGTCGAGAATGTCGTTGATGTAAGTGTGATCGCGCGCGGCCGAGCCGTCGCCGAAGACGGGGATGGGCGCGCCGGCGCTGATGAGGCGGGTGAATTTGTGGATGGCCAAGTCGGGCCGCTGGCGCGGGCCGTACACCGTAAAGAACCGCAGCATCACGATGTCCATGCCATAGACATGGTGATAGACGTGGCCGAGCGCCTCGCAGGCCAGCTTGCTGGCGGCGTAGGGGGATATGGCGGAGAAAATCGGGTCGCTCTCGGAGAAGGGGACCTTGGAATTGACGCCGTAAACCGAGGAAGAGGACGCGATGGTGATCTTCTTGACGCGGTTAAGGCGCGCGGCTTCCAGGAGGTTGACGGTGCCTTCGACGTTGACGCGCTGATAGAGGGCGGGTTCCTCGAGGCTGGGCCGCACCCCGGCGCGCGCGGCGAGGTGAATGATCTGATCAAACGCGACGCAGCCGAGCAAGTCGTCGAGCGCCGGGCGGTTGGTCAGGTCGCCCTGGACGAACTCGAAGGTCTGCGCCAGGGATTGGAGGTCGCGCAGATTGCGCTGTTTAAGCCGTGGGTCGTAAAAGGGGTTGAGGTCATCGAACGCCCAGACGGCGTGTCCGGAACGGAGCAGCCGCTCGCAGACATGTGAGCCGATAAAGCCGGCGCCGCCCGTGACCAGGAAATTCACGCCGGGACGCTAGCAGAAGGGGAAAGGACTTGTCGAGCGTCTTCAGTGCCGGGCGCTTTCCCCCGACCCGGCAAGGCTGGCAGACAAAGACATGGCACAACTTCCCAGTTGCGACATGCCTCTGGTTTTCAAACCCGGACGTTTCGGTGAAACGTCCCTGCCAAACCGACAAACCTACCGCAGCCGCGGATTGCGGCTTAGCGTTTGCGCTTGGTCTTGCTCTTGCCTTCGGCCTTGCTCTTGCGCTTCAGGTCCGCGCCATGGGCGCGCTTGTAGGTTTGGATATCTTTGATGCGGCCCTTTGCGTCTCTGACGGCGTAAAGTTTCTTGCCTTTGCTGCTGCGATGAGTGGTGCGTTTTGCTTTGGTTGCCATAGTTTCTTCCAAGTGTTTGTTGCTGCCGGCCCGAACGAATCCAACAACTCGCCCCGGCCAACTACGCCGGAGCCTACTAATGCCAAAGAAATGGCGCAACAAATTTATCGCCACAATCATCGCCAGCGATGCGCGCTGAACCTCGTGGGATTAAACTGGACTTTCGCTGGCCCCCGCCTATCACTGATGCCAGTGCCGCAACCACCTATCTCATGAATCAACAACTCCAGTCCGCTGTGAATCGCCGACAGTTCATCCGTGCCGCCGCCCTTGTCACGGCCTCAGTCGCAGCAGGGGTGCGCCGCACAGCCAACGCCGCGCCCGGCATCGAAGTTCTCGAGACCCGGGTCATCAGCCACACGCCCCAATACTATCACGGCTGGCCGACAGTTGCGCGCCGGCGCAGCGGCCAGTTGTTGCTCGTTTGCTCGGGCGGTCGCCAGCAGCACGTTTGCCCCTTTGGCCGTGTTGAGTTGATGGTTTCGTCCGACGAAGGGCGGACCTGGGGTTGGCCACAAGTGCTCCTGGACAGCGCCATTGACGACCGGGATGCCGGAGTGCTGGAGACGGCTCGGGGTTCGATCCTGGTCACCACATTCACCTCGCTGGCCTACGAGGAGACCCTCGAAAAAGCGCGCACGCGCAAGGCCGGGGAGCAGGGATCGTGGCCGCTTGAGCGCCTGGACGCGTGGCAAGCGGCGCATCAACGTCTCACCGCGGCACAACGCCGCGCCGAATTGGGCCAGTGGATGATCCGCTCGACCGACGGCGGGGTGACCTGGTCGGTTCGTTACCCCACCATCGTAAACAGCCCGCACGGACCCATCCAACTTGCGGATGGCCGGCTGCTCTATGCCGGCAAAGAACTCTGGACCGCCAAAAAGCGCGTCGGGGTGTGCGAGTCGCTCGACGACGGGCAGACCTGGCGCTGGCTGGCGGAGATTGCGCCCCGTCCCGGCGATGACGCCGGGCAATACCACGAACTGCACGCCGTCGAGACCGGCGACGAACGTATCCTGGTTCATATCCGAAATCACAATTCGGCCAACGAGGGTGAAACCCTCCAGACCGAGTCCACTGATGGCGGCAAGAGCTGGTCGGTGCCGCGCACGATCGGCGTGTGGGGCCTTCCTTCGCATCTGCTCCGGTTGCGCGGCGGCGACCTAGTCATGACTTACGGGCACCGCCGCCCTCCCCTGGGCAACCAGGCCCGCCTCAGCCGCGATCACGGGCGCACCTGGTCGGAGCCGGTGATTATCTCCGGAGACGGTGCCTCGGGCGACTTGGGTTATCCAAGCACGGTCGAGCTTGAAGACAAGTCGCTGCTCAGCGTTTGGTACGAGGCTATGCGGGGTCTGCCGCACGCGGTGCTGCGCCAGGCGCGCTGGCGGCTGAGGAGTTAGTGCGCTTGCCCCGACCGGGCCGGCGCAATGGCCCTCCCGTTAACCCCTTGGCAGCGCAGTCCATTAACACCGTCCCCCATTCCTGAACCGAATAGCCACCCCGGTGCGGCAACGCTGTCACACCCGTGATATCCCGGTGTGTATCCCATGGGGAGCGCTCCCCATGGGATACACACCGTAGTCCCGCCGGTTTGGCGCCGTCTCAACGCCGTAGACGGCTTAGGTAAGGGGTGCCTCTGGCTTGGGGGACTGGCGGAGCCGGTAGCAGGGGCGTCAGTGGGCAGGCAAGACCGGATACACCCGGCTTGTGGCGCAGGTCTTGAGCCCGGCTGCGCGGTGACACAATTCTAAACGAGACTGGCCAGGTTGGATTCTGGGCTGTGGGCAGGCAATACGTTAGTGGATATGCGAGATCACGCGCCATAGAGGCGGTTGGCCGCCTCCCTGTCTCCTCATTCCGCTGACTTCAACCGCATTCTCTCCGGCTTCCCCCGGTTGTTCCTGAGGGTCTCCGAAATACGACCCAGTCGGATCTTGCGTTCACCCACGGGAACCACGGCGAGGTTATGCAGGGTGAAGGTGGTTTCAATGGCATAGAGCAACTCGCTCCTGGTCAGGGGTGTTTCAACGTGGAAGTAGATTGGCACCTGGTCGAAGTTCGTGGACGCCAACGCCGTCTTGTTTGCCAGCCGGGCGTAAAGCTCAAGCAAGCGCTGCGGGGACCGTTTGTTCGGCTCCGTTATGTGCATGAAATCATACACGGCCTTTTTCAACCGCACGAGTTCCTGTTCCAGACGCTCGATATCAGTCAGTGGCTTTGAAGGGATAGGCAAGCCTGGAGGGCCTGAGTCTATTACTGCCGGCACCTCCTTTGGGTCGAACAATTTTGCGTCTGACTCCGGTTTAGGGGCGCGCGTTTCCGCGCGCTGCGGAATCGGCGCGACTTGCACAAACTTGGCACCATCATCCACCACGGAGATGCCATTCAGCGCCAGGACGGTTTCTAAAGCATAGAGGGCTTCTTCCCGAGTGAGGGGACAGGTGGATTTAAGGCGGATCACAGGTCCGCGGAGGGTTGCCGAGCGCAGAATCGTCCGCTGGCGCAACGCCGCATAGATATCCAGGACTGAGCGCAAGTCAGCCCCCGAAAAGTCAATCGTTCCCGTCGGAAACGCTTCTTGGTCCTTTTGTGCCGTTGCCGTCGCAAGTGCAGCGCCACGCAGAGGCGCATTGGTCATTAAATCGCGCGCCGATTTGGGAAAGAGGCGGACAAAGTGGGGACCGTCCTGGACGACCTCAGTGCCCTTCTCAGAAAGTGCTCGCTCGATCGCCGCTATGGCATTGGTCCTGTCGTTCAGCGGGTCTGGCACCAGGGAATACGACGGGGCCGACACGGCCGAGGACAGCAGGACAGTCTTGCCGGTCAGGCTCCCGTAAACGTCCAGTGTGTCTGCGCCGGCGGCGAGCGGTGCTAGCAAACATACGATGTTCAACACTGAGCTGGCAGTCATGGTTCTGTAGGAGTGACGGCGCGTGATTGAAACACCCTCACCGAGTCGTCTAGTTACAACAGCCCTTCCAACTCTTCTCTGCTCAGATCGGTATCCCTGAGAATCTGGCCCAGCAAGCCTGGTCCGATGGTTTCACCCGCATGGACTGGCACGACGGTCGCCCGCCCGTCTGCGTGACGTAAGAAATGATGGCTGCCCTTAATCCGAACAAGGGCGAAACCCGCCTTCTGTAAGGCCCGGATGAGTTCACGCCCTCGAACGCGAAGGCGACTCATACCTCTACGGCAACGCGCTGAACGCCAATGAATTCAGAGGGCTTGGTCGAGGCACCCCGCTCGACCTCCAGACAAAGCTCAATCGCCTCACGAATCCGGGAAAGCAGCTTGTCCAGCGATCGCGCCTGCGTGTGGCAACCTTTCAAGCTTGGAACGCTAGCCACATAATAACCTTCCGCATCACGCTCGATCACCACGTTGAATTCCCGTCTCATGCCAGGAATGTGGCAGAACATCGCGCGTTTGGCCAGTTGTTAATCAGGCCTGCGTACCCGATCATGCGCATGGGGTGCTCCAGCCGGGGCTCGCGGCAACGGAAGCTCGGCCTGGATCTCTCTCCAGCGGGGCGAGCGGCCGACAATATCACTCCTGAGCGGCTGAAGCCAGCCAACAGGCAGAACACGCGCCGCCAGCGCCCGACCCCACGGGTGCCGCCACAGCCCCAGCCTTTCGCAAACACGCATGAATCTCAGGTTGAGCGGCTCGGGCAGGTAATTGAAGCGCAGCCGAAAGGCGTCCGCGCCCGATGGCAGCAAAAGGACCACTTCTCTCTCCTCGCACGGCCTCAGATGATCAAACTGGCACTGGTTCTTCGCCTCGGCCCAGCAGCCGGCCACGTTGGCTTCGACGGTTGCCCACTCGCGCGCAAAATGGAGCGCCTCACCACTGCGGTTGCTGATGCTCAGCGCGACGAACCAGGCCTCTGCTCCAACATCGTCCAGCACACCACTGGGTTCCATACTCATCAGCTTCAACTCGATCGGGCGCGTCGCCGGCCGAGACGAGGCAGCCCACATTCCAACCGCGCACGCTGCAGAAACCGCTACCCAGATGAACCTCCGCGCGCTCATGGCTGGAAGGTAGGCTGCTCACGCGCGCCGGGCAAGCTCGCCGCCGTCCCAGACAACCACACCCTTCTGTTCAACTGTTCAACTCATTTAACTACTTCAACTCCTTTAACTTCCCTCCCTTTGCTCCTTCGCGCCTTTGTGGTTCGGTTCGCTCGTTACTCCGCCGGCCACTGCTCGGTCAGCACGGACTTGCCGCGTGGCACGCCGAAGCTGCGCGTATCACTGATCGTGGTAGGGCCGGGCAGCTTCGGGCGGAAGCAGGTTGGGGGAATGCCGCGCAACCACTTCTTCAGCGTCAAACGATAGCGCGTGTAGGGGCGCAGCTCAGGCTTCCCGCGCGTCTCCACGCGATACGTCTCCAACACCGCCGCAGACGGAACCCACACACCTTCAAACTCTTGGGTGTCCGTTACCCGGTAGATGATATTCGTGAAGCCGGCATCGAACGGCGGTGCTCTCTTTGCGTTCTGAAAGGGTGGCGCGGTCTTGGTTTCGCCGTCGTCCCGACAGGTGACGGCAACGGGGAGGAACGGGAATGCCGGTTGGAGCGTCCACTGAGCGGGAATCGTGAACGGCCTGGGGAAGTAATCGTCGTTCTCGAACAGGCCGAGGGTGAGCGGTGGTTCAATCAGCCCGTTCGTCACGCTGCGCAGGTAATGGCCCGACGCAAACATCAGCCAGACGGGTCCCATTTCATGCGCGAACAAGCTGTGAACCACCTGCTGATGGTGATAGATCCACGCGGTGGCTACGTTCCGGCTCGCGCGGACCCCGGGCGCATTCTGCGGGCTCGATAGGTTCATCCGGCTCAGATAGCAGAGCGTCTTCCCGTCGAACCCGGCCTCGTGATACAGGACGGCGCTCTCCTTCGCAGGCTCAAGGCGCAGCAGGTAACAGGAATTGCTGACCACCACGCTGAAGTTCATCATTCTGCTCACCACCGGGGGAAAGCCCGGGCGTTTGCTGACGTCCTCAGCCGCCCAGGAGTTATGGTACTCAACGCTCCCTTCGGCCACGAACTGGGTAGCGGCGGCTTGGGATCGGCCCGCACCGCTTTCCGCCCTCACGAGATTGTCGTCGAGCGCCTCGGCCAGTTGCTTGAGCTTCTCCAGTGGCGCGCCCATGCCCTCAACCGTTATCAGGTAGTTGCCCCGCCTGAAGGCAATATCTTTGTGCATCCCGTCTCGCTGGTAGAAACGGGTTTCCTCGCCCGCGTTGGGCAGGCTGCCCGGCGCATCCCTGGTATCCTTGTCCTTTCCCCAAGCGTCTCCAATGTCCTCTCGGCTCCGGTATCGCCGCATCCGCACCAGGACGGTGTTGGAGCCGGAGAAGTAACGCAAAACCGCGTAGGCTTCGCACCCTCCCTTCCCAACCGTGTTGCGCGCCACCTGCAGCCATCCCTTGCCCTCATTGCAGACCTCATTGATGGGACTCAACGGGTCAACCATCACGACAAGACGATTCGAGGTTCACCCCAGTCCAAGCTGCGGGATCGTAGGCGCAATTTGGTCAAGGCTGATTGGCTGGGCTGCCCAGAGGCTTCCCGCAGTCACGAGCGCTCCAGTCAACAGAATGAGCATCCTCTGCATAGGATTCTTGCTCCTTCCGGCCGGTTTGAAGGTGGGCTGGAAACACTGAATTCGCCAGGCTTCGACGTTTCTCACCACGCGACCAAGCTTCGGGCGAAGGGTGCGGGCAGTCAACCGGAAACTGACCACCCCCAACCGGGCGTCTGACCTGAGACTTGGCCCGTGGCGGCGGCGACAACCACGCCCCCGCAGCCTGGATCGCCAGGCTCAGAACTGGGGATGCTGCCGCAGTATTTCCCAAGTCGTGGCGGACAGTCGCTTCTGGCAATACACCGGCTCGCGCAGCGGCTCCGCGCTGGTCGAACGGTGCGCCCGCTGCAGCCACCGGCGGTCGAGCGGTTCGGCGATCAGGTCGGGCGTGTTCGCCGCCACCGTCGTTTCCTCCTTCTCGCCCGTGGCGTGGCCGACGCCGACATAGAAGCCCGCGAGCAGGAGTGTGACCCGCAGCATGGTGCTGCGCGAGTAGGTCGGCAGGGCGCAGGGGCGGTCCGGCGCGAGCAGGCGAAACAGGTTGGAGAATACGGGCAGCGTCCACATGGCCGCGTTGGTGGCCGGGGAGAAGGCGTCGAACATGATGACGTGCGGCTTGGCGAGCTTGCGGGTAGCGGGCTGGGTCAGCAGGGTGGGGAAGTCCGCCAGGTGCATCTCCCATTTCACCGTCTGCGCGCCGTCCTGGAAGGCGCAGTGCCGGTCGCATAACAGCCGTGCCAGGTGCAGCTCGTAGCCGCGCAGGTAGCCGAGGGCTTCCACGTGCTTCAGGGCAAAGGCCAGCGGCTCCAGCGTGTGATCGAAGCTCAGCAGGTGGATAGCGCAGGGGATGTCCCGCGTTGCCCGCAAGGCGGTGAGAGCATTGGCCGCGGCACCCAGCCCGACATCCCAGAGCACGAATTCCCCATGGTGCGCCTTGACACGCTCGGCCAGGCCGAGTTGCCGCACGTAAAGCGCCTCGGCCTCCGCCACCGGCCCCACGACGGGGTGAAAGGTCTCGTGGTGTGCCAGCGAATGGACGCTGTGCGCGCCGTTGGCCAGCTTGACGATCCGGTATGGGGCGGTGGATTCCACGAGGCGTGGTCCGTGTTGCGTGTGGCGTGTTGCGTGTTCCGTCTCCACGCACCACACACCACGCAACATGGTCAGCGGTTCAGCCGGGTTGAGACCTTCTCGGCCTCGCGCATGACCCGCAGCAGGTTCAGCCCCGCCACCTTCTTGACGTCCTTCGCGCCGTAGCCGCGCCGTAGCAGCTCCGCCAACAGGGCCGGGTAACAGGAGACATCCTCCAGGCCGTCCAGCGCTCCGGTGAATCCTTCGAAATCCGACCCGATGCCGATATGGTCTATGCCCGCCACCTTGCGCACGTGGTCAATATGATCGGCCACGTCGCTGATGCCGGCCTCGTGGGGCGAGGGATGCGCCCGGCGCCATTCGGCCAGGGCCTGCTTGTAGTCGGTCGAGTCCTCAGGGTAGAGCTTGGCCAGCCGCGCCTTCTCGGCCTCCGACGCCTCCATGGCCAGGCGTCCACGCTCGGTCAGGTAGCCGGGCAGGAAGCAGATCATGACCACCCCGCCGTTGCTGGCCGTGAGCTTGAGCACATCGTCCGGGACATTGCGGGGCGAGTTGCAGAGGGCCCGCACCGACGAGTGCGAGAAGATCACCGGTGCCCGGCTGACTTTCAGCGCCGCGCGCATGGTGTCGTCGGTGACGTGCGACAGGTCCACCAGCATGCCGAGCCGGTTGAGTTCGCGCACGACGTCCTCGCCGAACGGGGTCAGACCGTGGTGCTGGGGCTTGTCGCCGGCGGCATCGGCCCAATCGGTGTTCTTGGTATGCGTCAGCGTGAGGTAACGCGCGCCCAGGGCCTGTGCCATCCGCAGCACAGCCAGCGAGTTGTTGATGCAGTGCCCGCCTTCAATGCCGATGAGCGAGGCGATCTTGCCCCGGCGATGGATGCGCTGGACGTCCGTCGCCGTGAGCGCCAGTTCGAAGGTCTCGCTCCAGTGCGCCACCATGCGGCGGGTGACATCTATCTGCTCGAACATCGCCTGGACCGGCACCGGCCCGCCGGGCTCGGGCCGCACAAACACCGCCCAGAACAGGGCGCCGACGCAGCCCTGGCGCAGGCGGGGGATGTCGGTAACCAGCGGCGGCTTGAGCTTGCTGGTGTCCCGCGCCAGATCAATAGCCGCGAGATCGTTCTTATACTTGCGGTATTGCCACGGCAGGTCGTTGTGGCCGTCAATGAGCGGCGCCTCGCGCAGCAGGTGCCGCACCTTCGCCAGAGTGACGGCGTCCGGCTTGGGTGCTGGTGTCTGGTCGGCGGCGGCGGCGCTGGCTGCGATCATAGAGAAGATGACAGCTCCGATTCTGGAGCAGGAATTCATGCAGCGGCCAGCTTGAGGCCTGGCTCCCTCGGGGTCAAGCCGTGGCGCATGCCACTGCACAGCTTGTTACGCAGCAGCCCTCGTGGGCGCCCGGCTCATTCCTCGGCATGGCTCAACCGCGCGAGCACGCCCAGGTCTTCCAGCGTCGTGGTGTCGCCCTTGATTTCGGTGCCCGCGGCAATTTGCTTAAGGAGGCGGCGCATGATCTTGCCCGAGCGCGTCTTGGGCAGCACCTCGGCAAAGCGAATGTCATCGGGTTTGGCTACCGGGCCAATTTCTTTGGCCACATGCTGGCGCAGTTCTTCGCGCAACGCGCCATCCGTGTGCACGCCGCTTTTCACCGTCACGAAGGCCACCAGCGCCTGCCCTTTCATGGCATCCGTCCGGCCCACCACGGCTGCCTCAGCCACTTTCTGATGGCTGACAAGCGCACTCTCGACCTCGGCGGTGCCGATACGATGTCCGGCCACGTTGAGGACGTCGTCTATGCGGCCGACAATCCAGTAGTAACCGTCCTTGTCCTGCCGGCTGCCGTCGCCGGTGAAGTAGCTGTGTTCCACTTCTCCCCAATACACCTGCTGGTATCGGTGCGGGTCGCCCCACAGGCCGCGCAGCATCGCCGGCCACGGTTTGCGGATCACCAGCTTGCCGCCGGAATTGGGTGGCACCGGCCGGCCGTAGTCGTCCACCACCTCCGGCACGATGCCGAAGAAGGGCAGCGTCGCCGAACCCGGCTTGGTCGGGGTGGCGCCAGGCAGGGGGGTGATCAGGATTCCACCGGTCTCGGTCTGCCACCAGGTATCCACAATGGGGCAGCGGTTGCCGCCGATGTGCTCACGGTACCAGATCCAGGCCTCGGGATTGATAGGCTCCCCGACGGTGCCCAGCAACCGCAGCGAGCTAAGGTCATGCTTCCGCGGCCACTCGACGCCCCACTTCATAAACGCGCGGATGGCGGTCGGCGCCGTATAAAGGATGGTCACGCCATACTTCTCGACGATGCGCCAGAAGCGGTCCGGCTCCGGGTAATTGGGAGCGCCTTCATACATGAGGCTGGTGGCCCCATTCGCCAGCGGCCCATAAACCACATAGCTGTGGCCGGTAACCCAGCCCACATCGGCGGTGCACCAAAACACGTCTTCATCGCGCAGATCGAACACATACCTCGTGGTTAACTTGGAGTAGAGCAGGTAGCCGGCAGTGGTGTGCAGGATGCCCTTGGGCTTGCCGGTAGAGCCGCTGGTGTAGAGAATGAAGAGCGGCGCCTCGCTGTCCATCTTCTCCGCCGGGCAATGCGCATCCACTTGCTCCAGCTCCTGGTGCCACCACACGTCGCGCCCCTCTTGGATCTGCACCTCATTGCTGGCGCGGCGGAGCACGATGACCTTCTCGATGGACTTGGCCAGCAGTCCGCCCCGGGCATCTTCGAGCGTGAGCGCCTCGTCCACATTCTGCTTGAGCGGCACGACGGCGCCGCGCCGGAACCCGCCGTCTGCGGTGACGACCAGCTTGGCCTGGGAGTCCTGGATACGATCGGCCACGGACTGCGCGCTGAACCCGCCAAATACGACCGAGTGCACCGCGCCGATGCGCGCACAGGCAAGCATGGCGATGGCAGCCTCCGGCACCATCGGCAGGTAGATCAGAACCCGGTCCCCCGCTTTGATGCCGTTGCGCTTGAGCACGTTGGCGAAGCGGCAAACCTCGTGGTGAAGCTGTTTGTAAGTGAGCGTGCGCTCCTCGCCCGGCTTGCCTGGCGCGGCGGGCTCGCCCTCCCAGATCAGAGCGGCTTTATTGGCTGTGGCCGTTCCCAGGTGCCGGTCCAGGCAGTTGTCGCTGACGTTGATCTGGCCGCCGGCGAACCACTTGGCAAACGGCTCCTGCCATTGCAGCACCTTCGTCCAGCGCTTGAACCACACTAGTTCTTCCTTGGCCCGCTTGGCCCAGAACCGTTCCGGCGCGGCGATAGATTCTTTGTAGAGCTTGCGATACTGGGCCAGCGACTTTAGACGGGCGCGGCGCGAGAACTCTTTGGGCGGCGGGAAAACTCGTTCTTCCTGGAGGACAGACTCAATGCGCGCAAGCACGTTGTTGACAGCCATAACAGATCAGCGGTTCGCTGCGTTATTCTAATGGCCCAACCCGCACTCGTCAACATAACAAACCATACTATTAATTAATTCCGCAAATGAAGCATTACCCTGGCTAAACCGCGGCCGGGTATTGCATCTGCCGCGGGATGGCTGAGAGTATGCCATGGCGGCAGACAGAAAGACTCACATCGTCGTCCTCGGCGCGGGCTTCGGCGGGCTGACTTTCTGCCAGCGTTTCCGTCATGCTTCGGCGCGAGTGACTGTGGTAGACCGCACCAACCACCATCTATTTCAACCCTTGCTCTACCAGGTTGCTACCGCGGGTCTCTCGGCGCCGGAAATCGCGCAGCCGATCCGCTCCATCCTCTCCGCTCGGCCCGAGGTTACGGTCTTGCTGGATCAAGTGGCAGGGGTTGATCTGGGCAACCAGGAGGTTGTCCTGGAGAGAAGCACCCTGCGTTACGATTATCTCGTGCTGGCGCTGGGCAGCCAGACGAGCTACTTCGGGCATCCAGAGTGGGAGGTATTTGCTCCCGGGTTGAAGTCACTGGAAGACGCCTTGTTTATCCGCAGCCGCGTCTTGCTGGCATTTGAGAAAGCCGAAAACGCGGCCGAGGCGGCGAGACGAGAGGCGCTGCTCACAGTGGTCATCGTTGGTGGAGGTCCCACGGGTGTAGAACTGGCGGGGGCGTTTGCCGAGCTGGCGCGCACTGTTCTGAAGCGCGATTTCCGCCGCATTGATCCGACGCACGCCCGCATCATCTTGATCGAAGCTGGTCCATTGGTTCTGGGGCACCTGCCGTCGGATTTGGCCGAAAGCGCCCGGCGGCAATTGGAGCGCCTGGGGGTGCAGGTCCGAACCTCGACCAGGGTCACCGCCATCCAACTAGGCGAGCTGACGTTGAATACCGGAGAGACTCTCCGCGCGGAGAACATAATTTGGGCCGCCGGCGTGGCGGCCATGCCTCTCACAAAACAGCTCGGCGTGGAGTTGGACCGCGACGGCCGGGTGAAAGTGAATCCCGACTTGAGCCTGCCCGGTCACCCGGAAGTGTTCGCCATTGGCGACATGGCTTTGGTGCTTGGCGAAAACGGCCAGCCGGTGCCCGGCGTTTCGCCTGCCGCCATGCAAATGGCTCGGCACGTTGCACGGATAGTGGTGGATGAGTTGGATTTGGGAATCGGGCGTGCGCCACGGCCTCCGTTCAAATACTGGGACCGCGGCACGATGGCTACGATCGGCCGGTCGGCGGCGGTAGCCTGGATCGGCAGGCTCCACTTCTCGGGGTGGATTGCCTGGCTGACATGGCTGTTCGTGCACCTGGTCTTCCTGATCGGCTTCCGCAACAGGCTCGCCGTGCTCCTCCAGTGGGCCTATTCGTATTTCGCTTACAAGCGCGGCGCGCGCATCATTGCCAGCCTGCCGGCCGAGCCGACCCATGCCCGCGCGCCGCGGGCTTGCCGAGCATCAACACCCAGCGCGGGAGCGGGCTGACCAGCAACTGCTCCAGGCTCTCCGGGGCAACGGCCGGGAGCCGTCGCGGGTACAGAAATGATTGGCCTGCCGGGCCGGGATTCCTCATACTGCGAGCGGATGAAATCAATGACGGGTTACGGGCGCGGGGATTGTTCGAAGGACGGCTTCAAGGTCACTGTGGAGCTCAGCTCGGTGAATCGGAAGCAGACGGAGATCTCTGTGAATCTGCCGCGGGGCCTGGAATTGCTGGAGGCGCAGATCCGCGACGTGATTAACCGCCATGTGGCGCGGGGCCGGCTGACAGTGCGGGTGTCGCTCCACACGGGGGCGAACCAGAAGTCGGCGCGGGTCCTGTTGAACCTGCCGCTGGCCCGGGCCTATGCGCGCGAGCTGAACCGGCTCTCGAAACAGCTCCGACTGCCGGGACCGGTGACACTGCGCCACGTGGCGCAGGCGCCTGGGGTGGTTCAGACTCCTGAAGACCTGGCGGTGGAGGAAGATTTCTGGCCGGCGGTGGAGAAGGCGCTCAAGCAAGCGCTTTCTCGGCTGGTCAAAATGCGGGAACGGGAAGGGGCGCACCTGGCGCAGGACCTCGCCAAGCGAATCAAGGTGATGCGCAAAGCGGCGGCGCAAGTGGCCAAGCAGAGCCCGACGGTCGCGGAGAGGTATCGCCAGCACCTGATCGAGCGGATCAGAAGCGCCGGGCTGGAAGCGCCGGCAGCGGAGGACGAGCGGCTGCTTAAAGAGGTGGTTTACTTTGCCGACCGTTCGGACATCTCCGAGGAGCTGACGCGGCTGCAAAGCCATTTCAAGCAGTTCGAGGACGGACGGCGCTCGCAGGAACCGGTCGGCCGAATGCTGGATTTTCTGGCGCAGGAGATGAATCGCGAGATCAACACGATCGGCTCGAAAGCCAACGACAGCCTGATTTCACGCGAGGTGGTGACGCTCAAAGCGGAGTTGGAAAAGTTCCGCGAGCAGGCGCAGAATGTGGAGTGATGAAAGCCCAGAGCCGAGAACTGAAAAAAGGTGCTGAGCGTGAAGCGGCAGGCGCCGAAAGCGCGGCCAAACCCGCGCCGGCTCCCGGCTCGCTGCTGGTGGTGATTTCCGCGCCGTCCGGCGGGGGCAAGACGACGCTGTGCAACCAATTGCTCTCGGCCCGGCCGCTGATGACGCGGGCGGTAACCTGCACAACGCGCCCTCCCCGCAAAGGGGAGCAGGACGGGGTGGACTATTACTTCCTGGACGCGGCCTCGTTCCTCAAGCGGGTGCAGGCGGGCAATTTCCTCGAGCATGCAACGGTTTACGGACACAGCTACGGCATCCTCAAGGCGGAGGTGCTGGGCAAACTGCGGCAGGGCTGGGATGTGTTGCTGAACGTGGACGTGCAGGGGGCGGCCACGATCCGCGAGAAGGCGCAAGAGGACGCGGAACTCAAACGGGCGCTGGTGTCGGTGTTCCTGACGCCGCCCTCGATGGAGATCGTGGAAGGTCGCTTGCGCAATCGCGCGACGGATACGGAGCCAGTCATCCAGAAACGCCTGAGCGTGGCGCGGCAGGAGATCGCGCAGTGGAAGAACTTCGATTACCTGCTGCTGAGCAGCACCATTCCGGAAGACTTGCGGCGGATGCTGGCGATCGTGGAGGCGGAGAAAATGCGGTCGGCGCGCGTGCAGGCGCCGGAATTCTGAACCAAATGAGCGCGGCAAAAAACATCGTGTTGGGCGTGACTGGATCAATCGCGGCCTGCAAGGCCGCCGAGCTGGCGAGCCTGCTGACGAAACAAGGCTGCCACGTGCGAGTGGTGATGACGGCCGATGCCCTCCGCTTCGTCACAGCGGTGACTTTCAAGACGCTGTCGCGGCACCCGGTGGTGACGGACCTCTACGACGACGACCAGGGCTGGCAGCCGGCGCACATCAAGCTGGCCGACGAGGCAGACTTGCTGCTCATCGCCCCCGCCACGGCGCAAACGATTGCCAAGCTCGCGCTGGGTCTGGCCGGCGACGCCCTGAGTTGCGTGGCGCTGGCGCTGAACTCGCAAGCCAGGATCTTGGTGGCCCCCGCAATGAACGGAAAGATGTGGCTGCATCCGGCTACACAGAAGAACGTCGCGACGCTCAAGGCGCGCGGCGTGGAGTTTATCGGCCCGGAGAAAGGGCTGCTGTCGTGCGGATATGAAGGGATAGGGCGGCTATGGCCAGTGGCGAAGGTGGCCGAGTGCGCGCTGACGTTGCTCCGCCAGCGCAAGCCGGCCAGGCGGCGGGGCTGAACCCGTCCGGAGCGCGCGTCCTATCCGCTGGGATCTGCTTGATTATGAACGTCGGTCTCTGGCAACGCGTTAGAAACTACAGCTTCGAGGAACTGGTCCTGGCCCTGTTGCGGCTCCCGGGCCGGGCAGTGGAGCTGTTGAAGATCCCGACGCCCGACGCGGTCAAGCTGATAGACCGCATCACCACGATGGAGCGCGACCTCATCCTGCCCATCAAAGCCGCCGGGATTGCCATGCTCCTCTACTCGTTCTATTTCAGGCGGTCCTGGATTGGGGAAAAGGAACTGGGGACCCTGGAAATCACCGTCGAAGCCACGCAGTACTTCCTATGGATTTACATCGCTGCCAACGCGGTGGTTGCCGGGCTTCTGCTGGCCATGCGTCGGGTGCCCTTGCTGCTGGTCCAATGGGCGGTCTTCGCCATGAGCCTGGCGGATGGCATCTTCCTGGCGGCGTTGGTCGTGGTGACCGGCGGCTACGACAGCATCCTCTACTGGCTCTTTCTCGGGCTGGTGGTGCGCGGCGCGGTGAGTGTTCCGCGCGCGACTTCCCAACTCCTGCTCAACTTCACGCTGACGGTCTGCTACGTGATGGCCGGAGTTATCAACATTTACATCAACCAGTCGCTGGAGGCCGAGGCCCAGGCCTGGGCAGCCGCGCAACGAATGCCCAGCTACCAGAGATCCTCCAACGCGCCACCCGGCAGTCCAGCCTTTACACGGCCCCCCAGGCAGCCTCGCCCCGCGCTTCCAGGGGAGAGCGGTGAAACGGCATTGACCGAGCCCCGGCACTACTCGACTCCCCGCCCGTCCGAAGGCCTCGACGAGGCGGCGCTTGAGCATCTGAGGCTTTCCTCCCCGTCGGAGAACCAGGCGCAGACGCTGACGCTGCGCCTGGCGTTGCTCTTGCTGATGACGGTCTGCTGCTACGGGGTGCAAGTGTTGCTGGAGCGGCAGCGGCGGGCGGTGGAGGAGGCGCATGAATTTGCCATGCGGGAGGGCCAATTGCGGTCTGCCGGCCGCGTCGCGGCCGAATTTACCCATCAGATGAAGAATCCCCTTGCCATCATCAACAACGCCGCCTACTCGGTGCGGCGGGCGCTCAAGCAAGGCAAGCCGATCTCGGAGGAACAGATCCGAATCATCCAGGAGGAGGTTGAGCACTCGGACCGC
Organism: Candidatus Paceibacterota bacterium; assembly: GCA_035452965.1. Lineage (NCBI taxonomy): Bacteria > Bacillati > Minisyncoccota > Minisyncoccota bacterium. The sequence goes on from DAOTCE010000010.1 coordinate 100,572, forward strand.
ATTATCACGCAGATCATGGGGTATGCCCAGTTGAGCGAGGGCCACGTCGAAAAGCTTAACGTGGTTGAGGAGCTGGACCATGCCATCGCCCAGGTGTTTCCGCCCGCGGCGGGTTACCCGGTCCGCATCCGCCGCAATTATGCCGGGGAGTATCCTCCCCTGTTCATGCAGCGCCGCCACCTGGTGGATACATTCATGAACCTGCTGCAGAACGCGCGGGAGGCGCTCGGCGCCGGAGGGGGGACGATTACCGTCAGCGCCGAGTGCCACAGCGATTACTCGGTGGAGATCTCAATCCGCGATGACGGCCCCGGCATTCCGGCGGACAAGCAGGAGAAGATTTTTGAGGCCTATTACACCACCAAAGAGAAAGGCACGGGCCTGGGCCTGGCCACGATCAAGCACAACGTGGAACTCTACGGCGGCAGTGTGCGGGTGGAATCTGCTCTTGGAAAGGGAGCGCAATTCATCCTAATATTCCCCGCGAAGGCCTTGATTAAGCTGGCCAGACAGCATTGAAACCGTCCTTGGACAAGCACGGAAAGGTGATTCGCGCGCGCGCGAAGATCCTACCTTTGCTTGTTGCCCGCGCCGTTCCCAACCCGCTCGCCTCTGAGGTGCCCCTATGAGTATCCGGCTGCCGCCCGTGCTCGTGGTGGACGATGAGAAGAACATGCGCCTGTCGCTCAAGACCGTGCTGGCGGATGAACGGTACTCGGTGCGGGCGATAGAATCCGCCGAGGAGGCCCTTGGCCTGCTGGAGCGCGAAGAGTTCTTCATGCTGATCACCGACGCCCGGTTAGGTGGGATGAGCGGTTACGAATTGCTCGGCAAGGCCCGTGCGCAATGGCCGGACCTGCCGGTGGTGATGATCACCGCCTACGCGACACCGAAGCTCGCCGTCGAAGCCATCAAAGCCGGAGCAATTGATTACCTGGCCAAGCCTTTTGCTCCCGAGGAACTGCTGCACGCCGTGGCGCGCTGCGCGGAACGCTACCGCTTGTTGCGGGAGAATGCATCGTTGCGCGCCAGCACGGTCGAAACGTGGCGGCTGGATCAGATCGTGGGCGAATGCCCCAGAATGGCCGAGCTGCGGCAGCTCATTCAGACCGTTGCCCCGACCGATGCTCGCGTGCTGGTGCTCGGCGAGAGCGGCACGGGCAAGGAATTGGTGGCCGGCGCGCTCCACAGCTTGAGCCAGCGGGCTCAGTCCACCTACGTGCGCATCAACTGCGCGGCCATCCCCGAGACGTTGCTGGAGAGCGAGCTGTTCGGGCACGAGAAGGGGGCTTTCACCGGCGCCCTGAAACAGAAGCCCGGCCGCGTCGAAGAAGCCGATGGCGGCACGATCTTCCTGGACGAAATCGCCGACATGAGCCGGCCCTTGCAGGCCAAGCTGCTCCGGTTCCTGGAGGACGGCACCTTCATGCGCGTGGGCGGCACCCAGGAACTTCAGGTCAACGTCCGCCTGATCGCCGCCACGAACCGTGACATTGTCGAGGCGATCCGGCAGGACCAGTTCCGGGAGGACCTTTTTCACCGGCTTAACGTGGTGCAGTTTCGCCTGCCGCCCTTGCGGGACCGGGGTGACGACGTGCTCATTCTCGCTGAGTACTTCCTGCGGAACTTCGGCGTTTCAATGAACAAGAAGACCCGCGCGATTTCCCGCGCCGCGCGGCAGAAACTGCTCTCGCACCACTGGCCCGGCAACGTGCGCGAGCTGCGCAATGTGATCGAACGCGCCCTGATCCTGGAGACCGGCACGGAAATCCATCCGGGCAGCCTGCCGGATTTCCAGTTGGAGGGCCGCTTGCACAAGGTCTCCGCCCCCAAGCTGACGGGACCCGAGTCGCTTGACGAGCGCATGGCCAACCTGGAGCGGGAACTCATCACCGCCATACTGGAGCAGAACCACTTCAGCCTGACCCGCACCGCCGATCAGTTGAAAATCAGCCGGCATGCGTTGCGGTATCGCATGCAGCGCTTGAACATCGCCACGGGGACCGATGCCGACGAGGACACCCCCCCCCAGGAAGGCAAGGCTAACTTCCCATGAGCACCTTCTCAATCATGTTGGCCGACGAGACGACCGAGGCTGTGTATTCCGCCTGGCAGATAGCGGGCCCCGGTACCCGTAATGCGTTTGTTATCTTCGGCTCGATGGCCTTGGTCACGGCGCTGGTGCTGCTTTGGGCGATCTTTCTCCGCAAACGTCGTCGTCATCGTCGCTCGCATCACCACAGCCACGAGCACGCAGCCGAGCCAGCCGGCAGCCGCCAGCTCCCTGTTGAGGAAGGCGCCTCGCTGCCGCTGCAACACCATCGCAGACGGAGGCGCCCGCGGCGCAGGCGACATTCACGCAATCCCACACTCGCTGAAACCGGGGGTCTCCCGCCCATCCGCCCGGCAAACTCGCCCGAACCCCAGCCCTGACTCATGCGCGAGAGCCAGGCGATTACGCGGAAGAGCGCGTCCAATCTGGCGCTGGCGTTTGTATTGCTGCCCAGGATCAAGCGCGACGGGATGTCCGCGCTCTATGCCTTCTGCCGCGAGGTGGATGATGTGGCCGACAATGAAAGCACGCCGGTGGCAGAGCGCCGGGAGCAACTGGCCGCCTGGCGCGCCGATGTGCGCCGTGCCTGCGGGACCGAAACACCGCAGTTCCCGGTCAACCGCGAGTTGCAGCCGGTCATTCGGCGGCATCATCTGCCCTTTGAGCACTTTGACGCCCTCCTGCAAGGCGTGGAGATGGACCTCGACATCAAACGCTATCAGGACTACGAACAACTGGATCTCTACTGCTATCGCGTCGCGTCGGTTGTCGGCCTGCTGAGCATCGAAGTGTTCGGCTACCGGAATCCAGCCTGCCGGGACTACGCCGTTTGCCTGGGCAAGGCGCTCCAACTGACCAACATCCTCCGCGACGTGCGCTCCGACGCCCAGCGCGGGCGCATCTACCTGCCGATGTCCGAGTTGGGCCGGTTCAAAGTGTCGCCCGAGGAAATCCTGCGGCTGGAATACTCGCCGCGCTTCTTCGAGCTGGCCGCCAGCGTTGCCGCGCGTGCGCGCCATTTCTATGGGCAGGCGCGCGAGACCCTTCCCGCTCCCGACCGCCGCTCGATGGCAGCCGCCGAACTCATGGGCGCGGTCTATTGGCGACTACTGGACAAGCTGGCGCGGCGGCGTTTCAACGTCTTTGGCCCCGACGTCACTCGCCTGAGCAAAAGTGAGAAGGGGCTGCTGATCATGCGCACCTGGTGCCGGTGTATCTCCGGCGCCGGGGCGCCGAATTATGGCGCCTAGGCGGTCGAATGCGGGGCCCGGGCATCGCCGCCTGATCGTCACCGCGGACGACTTCGGGCGTTCCGCTTCCATCAACCAGGCGGTCATCCGCGCCCACCGCGAAGGCATCCTCACCGCCGCCAGCCTGATGGTCAACGAGCCTGCCTGCGAGGAGGCGGTGGCACTGGCCCGCGAGAATCCCACCCTGGGCGTGGGGCTGCACCTGTCCCTGCTGTGCGGCCATTCCGCGCTGCCGCCCGCGCAGATCCCGGGACTGACCAATGCCGACGGTGAATTCAGTGGCAATCCCGCCGGCGTCGGCTGCCGCTACTTTTTTCAGCGCAGTTTGCGCGAGCCTTTGCGACGGGAGATCCATGCCCAGTTTGAAAGGTTCCGCGCAACCCGCCTGCCGCTTGACCACGTCAACGGCCATTTGCACCTGCACCTGCATCCCACCGTGTTCCGCATCTTGACGGCCGACGCCGCGCAGCTCGGCATCAAGCGTTTGCGCCTGACCTTTGATCCGTTCCGCTTGAACCTGCACCTTGCCTCCGGTCGCCTCGCCAATCGGGCGCTTCACGCCATCATCTTTCATCTGCTATCCGCGCGCGCCCGTTCCGCCCTGGCCCGGCTCGGCCTTCGGCACACCAACGCCGTCTTCGGCCTGCTGCAAAACGGGCGTGTGGATGAAGCCTACGTCACGCGCCTGCTCCCACAGCTTCCGGCCGGTGATTCGGAGCTTTACTCTCACCCCTCGCTGGATGAATTTAGGAATGAGTTCGACGCCCTGATCTCTCCTCGCGTGCGGGAACAGGTTCATCAACTGGGCATCAAGCTGATTCGCTACCAGGATCTGTAATATGGCCAAACTGCTCCTCATTCTCCTTATCGGGCTGGTCTTTGAAGCGGCCGGCGTGGTCTTCCTCAAGAAGGGGATCACTCAGGTCGGCGAGGTCCGGCAAATCTGCGCCGCGGAGATCTTCCGCGTCGTCAAAGCTGGCATCACCAATCCCAGCGTGCTGCTGGGCGTCTTCTTTGAAGCGCTGTTCTTCGTCTGCCTGCTGATCCTGATGGCCGAGAGCGACATCAGCTTCCTGTGGCCGCTGACGGCGCTCAGCTTTGTCTTGACCACCTTCGCCGCGCTCATTTTCCTGGGCGAGAAGGTCTCCTCCATCCGTTGGGCGGGCGTGGTGTTCATCGTAATCGGCGCCGCGCTCATCAGCTACAGCGGGCACGCCAAGCCAAAACCCCCGCCGCCGTCCGCCTCCCGGGTGCCGGGGGCTACACCGCCGTAATCTTGGCCAGAACCTCCGCGAGCCTCCCGGCTGCCGCCAGGGATTGCTTCTGCAGATATAGCAACGACCTGAATTTTCCCGGCGACTTTGCCAGGGCCGCGGCCAGCTTGCCGTAGTGCATCCGCTGCTCCGCCGTCATCAACCGGTTGAAGTCCAGCGGCAGATCTTCGCCGGCCGGGTCCAGTATCACCCGCACGGTCGCGCAGGGAATGCTTTGCTCCCGGCACACGGCGCAGATGCTCGCCGATTCCATCTCCACCGCATCCGCCCCGGTGGCTTCGCGCAGCCGCCGCTTTTCCTCCGCGGTTGCCGCCACTCGATCCGCGCAGTGGAATCGTGCCGGCTTCGCCCCCGCCGCCAGCAGCGCCGGCGACAAGCCGGTTTCCGAGCCGGCGGCGAACAGGACCGTTCCCGTCGCCAACCCCGGTCGCAACCCTCCGGCGAACCCGCAGGTCAGCACCAGGTGCGGGCGTTCCTCCCCTAGCGCGCCCCGAAACGCCCGTTCGGCGTTGCGCTTGCCTATGCCCACCAGGGTGATTCCGACGTTCTTCCGCTTACCCGCCAACCGCTGGAAGGCCCGCGCCTCCTCCTTCACCGCAAAGCACACCAGCACTTTTCGGGTTCCGGCCTTCACTTAATCCCCGCCAGCCGCTCTTTCCATATGTGGTAGAGCAGCACGGTGGCCTTCACGTCTCCCAGACAATACTCCGCGATTTCCCGGTGGCGGCCCTCCGCCACCATTGTGTTCATGTCCGAGCCGGTCACGCCGTGGCTCTTGGGCGACTCGATGCCGAACGCCTTGCAATAGAAGTCCAGGTTGAACCGGCGCGCCGCGCCCTCGCGCCCGCTGACATTGTAGAACGTTAACTGCTCCGCCAGGTCGCAGTGCGGGTCGGTCTGAAAGCGGTAGCCCAGCCAGTCCTTGCGCGTGATGGGCACGTTGAGCAGGGCCGAGCGCAGGTAAATGAACGGCACGTCGAACCCGCGCCCGTTGAACGTGACAATCGTCTCGTAATGCTTCGCCACGTCCCAGAAGGCCGTCAGCAGCTCGACCTCGTCCACGCACGCCATGAACTCCACCGGCCCCGCCTCGTCCGCTTCCTCCTCATAGTCCTCCGCGGTAAACAGCACCTGGCCGCGCGAGGTGTCGGCATTCAACATCGCCACACAGACGACCTGGGCCGTGAGGGGCCACAGGCTGAACTGCTTCTGGATTTCCGCCCGTCGCGCCGTTCGTGCCGGCTCCTCGGTGATCTTCTCGCACTCCCGGAATAGGTATTCCTGCTGCGCTTCGTCGAACTGCTCCAGCGGCAGTGCGGAAGTCTCGATGTCGAAGACCAGCCTGGCCATTAGGCGCCGAACTTGTCCAGCATCCTGGCGTTCGCCTGCATGAGGCGAATCAGGTGCTTGGCTTTGAACACCCCCAGGGAGCCGCTGTTCGCGCCGGTCTCCGTGAAGCGCTCCAGCTTGTCCGAGCCCGAGCAGGCGGAATGCAGCATCACCGGCTCCGGATGCCAGGAATGGCCCTTCATGACGCACGGCGTCGAGTGATCGCCGGTGATGGCCAGCACGTCCGGCTTCTTGCGCAGCAAAATCGGCAGCGCGGCGTCGAGCTCCTCAATCGCCTTCTTCTTTGCGGCGAAGTTGCCGTCCTCGCCGTACATGTCCGTGTACTTGAAGTGGATGAAGAAATAGTCGTAGTTGTTGTACTCGGCAAGATACCGCTCGAACTGTTCGGCGATCGTTTGAGCGCCTTCCAGCTTGGTCATGCCGACCAACTGCGCCAGGCCCTTATACATCGGATAGACCGCAATGCAGGCCGGCCGCAGCCCATACCGTTCCTGGAACAGCGGAATCTCCGGCTGATGCGCAATCCCGCGCATGAGGAAGCCGTTGGCCGGTTTCTTCTGGGCAATCACGGGCAATGCGGCCTTGAAGAACTCCGCCACGAGCTTGGCGGCTTTCTTGGCCTTGGCGGATTTGGGATTCACCGGCCCGGCCTTGGGTACCGGCAGGCCCTCGCGATGCGGGTCGGCGTCGGTCAGCGGTCCCTCCAGCCCCGTGCCCCGGAACACCACCACGAACCGATGGCCCTTACCGGCCTTGATGATCACTTCCGCGTCGCCCACCTTCTTCACCTTTTGCGCCAGCAGCGCGCACAGCTCTTCGCACACCTGCGTGTCAATGCGCCCCGCGCGCCGGTCGGTGACAATGCCTTTCGGGTCGAGCGTGCAGAAATTGGCCCGCGCTGCCACGTCGCCCGCGCGCAACTCTAGGCCCAGGCCCAGTGCCTCGATGACACCGCGGCCCACCTGGAAATCCAGCGGATCGTAGCCAAACAGCCCCAGGTGTCCCGGCCCGCTGCCCGGCGTAATGCCCGGCGCAATTGGGATCATGCGTCCCTGCGCCGAGTCTTTGGCCAGCGCATCGAGGTTGGGGGTGACCGCCGCTTCGAGCGGGGTCAGGTAGCCTTGCTCGCGCGTGGCCAGGTCGCCCACGCCGTCCAGGACCACCAGCGCCAGCTTGGCGTTGGTCTTGAGAGTCAATTCAGAGTAAAGGGTATCCAGGTTCATATACAACTTGGCCGCATGATGGGAGGAACGCGCCAACACCGTCAACGCGATTCGGCCTCGACTTTCGACAGGTGCCTTTCAACACTCCCCGCATGGCACAGGTTGTCCTGGAGCATCTCACCAAAGTCTTCAAGGGGCCGGCGGGCGAAAGGGTTCGCGCCGTGGACAACACCTGTCTGAGCGTTGAGGACAAGGAACTCCTGGTGCTGGTCGGGCCCTCGGGCTGCGGCAAGACCACCACCCTGCGCTTGATCGCCGGCCTGGAGGAACCTACCGCGGGCGCCATCTCGATCGGCGGCCAGGTCGTCAACCGTCTTCCCCCAAAGGACCGCGACGTGGCGATGGTCTTCCAGAATTCCGCCCTCTATCCCCACATGTCGGTGTATGACAATATGGCCTTCGGCTTGAAGCTCCGGCGTTGCCCCCGCGCGGAGATTGACCAGCGTGTGCGGGACGCGGCGCAAACGCTCAATCTCACGGCCTGCCTCGACCGCAGACCGGCTACCCTTTCCGGTGGCCAGCGACAACGAGTCGCCCTCGGCCGCGCCCTGGTCCGGCGCCCGAGTCTGCTGCTGCTCGATGAGCCTCTCTCCAACCTCGACGCTCCAACCCGCCTCCAAATGCGTGCTGAGATCACCCGGCTCCAGCGCCGGCTCGGCGCGACAATGCTCTACGTCACCCACGACCAGATAGAGGCCCTGACGCTGGGCCAGCGCGTCGCCGTGATGAAGGACGGGGTCATCCAGCAAGTCGCCGCTCCCCTGGCGCTTTACGAGCAGCCTGCCAATCTCTTTGTCGCCGGGTTCATAGGTTCCCCGCCCATGAATTTCTTCGACGGCACGTTGCGGGAAGAAGGCACTGCGATCATGTTCCAGGAAGCCGCCCGCGGCCACGCTGCCGCCGCAAGACCAATCGCCCTCCCGCTCGATACCGCCCTCGCCCCACGCCTGCGAGAATACCTTGGCAAGCCGATCGTCTTAGGCATCCGGCCCGAGCGCATCCATTGTGGTTCCCTCCCGCCCAACACCCCGCCGGAGCGCACCTGCCAAGCCGTGGTTGAACTTGTCCAGCCGATGGGGGCAGAAACTTACCTTCACCTCGCCGGCCACACGCGCCCCATCGTTGCTCGCGTTCCTCCCGCTCACCTCGCCCACCCCAATGAAACCATCAGGCTCGTCTTCGACTCCCGTCACGTCCACCTCTTCGACGGCACCTTGAGGGACGGAGGCAGCGCGATTGTCTGAAACCTCCGGGACCTGCCGGCAGAGATGACCCTTCCCTAGACCACCAACACCGAGTTGGTGCTCCCAAAGGTGTTCTCGATGCACTCCTTGGCAGTCGGATCGTTCAACCATTCCCCATCCGCGACGAACCGATACTCGTACCTTCCCGCGGGCAACCACACGGTTGCTTTCCAGGTTCCTCCCGGGCCCGCGCTCATGGGCGTGCGGTCAACCCCCCAATCGTTGAATGTCCCCGCCACTGCCACCGATCTTGCCCGGGGCAGCTTTAAGGTGAATTCTACCGGCCTCTCCGCCGACAGTTGTTCAGGATGCGTGCCGATGAGGGCTGCGGGCCGCGCTGCCGTGGTCGCTCGGTTGTGTCTTGGCTGCATAAGTCTTGTTCTCGTTTGTTATCAATGGAACGGACTGTAAACGTCTGCCGAGTGGAGTGATATGGGGTATTCACCCCAGGTCCGCATGCCCCGGCGCGGCGAATACTGTGGTTGTCATCCGCACAGCCTGGAGGATCCAGCCAGAGCCGGATGGGTCCCCCCAACCCGTAACCCGTGCACTGTCCACATTTGGGACAGTTTTGCTGCCTACCTACCCTTTCCAGTCCCCGCTAACTCCGGCATCCTTGGCTGGGCAATACGGCGCTGACGCGGTGGTGCTACGGTGTGTATCCCATGGGGAGCGCTCCCCATGGGATACACACCGCAGACCCACCGCACTGGCTGGCCATCCGCAAGCCAAAACCAGCGTGTGACCGCCGTAACGGCGCCGTCATCCCTCCGGCGGGGGTGCTGGAGGTAAGGAGGGGAGTCCGAGACTGTTAACCGCCAGCGGGGTTCCCCAGAAATCCGGGAAAAAACATGCTTTGGCCAGCCTTTCTGCCGGACTCGACCTGCAACGGGCTTTGCGGTATAACACGGTTTTGCGCCAGACAACTATGGAACCAAACGAGGCCTGTTGGGGTTTGCTGCGCCGGCGGCAATGCCTGGTGCCAACGTGGCGCGGTTGGCTTGTCCTGGCGCTGAACGTCGCTGTCCTGGGCTGTATTGTCATCTGCGGCGCACACCGGTTCCTGGCAGTCACCGAGCCGGCTCCGGGCGGTGTGTTGGTGGTCGAGGGCTGGTCGCCCGACATTGTGCTGAGAATGGCCGTGGCGGAATTCAGACAGAACCACTACACGAAGCTTTGCGTCACCGGCCTTCCCGTGGAACAGGGGACACTGCTGACCGATTACACCAACTATGCACATGTCGGCGTCGCCGTTCTGTTGAAGCTCGGCTTGAGCACCAACGAAGTCCAGGCCTTGCCTTGTACCGATGTTCAGCGCGACCGCACTTACAACACGGCGGTTTGCTTGAAACACTGGTTGCGCGAGCAGGGTCTTGTGCGGACCCGGGTCAATCTGATCACCGTGGGCCCGCACGCCCGCCGCTCCCGTCTGGTGTTCGAGAAGGCGTTGGGCCGGGGCGTAACGGTTGGAATCCAGGCCGCTCCGGTCATTGGCTACGATCCAGCGCGCTGGTGGCAGTCCAGCGCCGGGGTGCGCCACGTGACCGGCGAACTCATCGCCTACGCTTACGCGCGCCTGCTCTTCCACCCACCCGCGGAATAAGGCCGCCAGCCGCCGGGGTCAGGGTTCGTGGTGAAGCTCGCTTTGGCGGGCCTGGAGCGGCAGGACCACGCTGACCGTCGTTCCATGACTTGGCCGCGACCGTATCTTCAAGCGCCCGCGGTGCGCCTCGACGATGCGGGCCACAATGGCCAAACCCAGCCCGGTACCCTTGTCCTTTGTCGTGCTCAGGACCGAGCTGAACGCGCGCCGCCGCTGGTCCTCGCTCATCCCCGGGCCGGTGTCCTGAAAGTCCACCGCCACGTGTGTCGGTTGCGGGGTGTTGCGCGGCACCCGCACCGCCCGCGCTTTGATGGTCAGCGCGCCGCCTTCCGGCATAGCCTCCGCCGCGTTGAGGATCAGGTTGAGAAACGCCTGCTCCAATTGCGTCGCCGCGCCCGGCACCGCGGGCAAATCGGGCTCGAACTGTTGCGTCCACCGGATGCGCTGGTGCTTGAGCTTGTGCCGGACCAGCAGCCCCAGTTCTTCGATCAACCGCCCCAGGTTCACCGGTTCCAACGTTGGCTCCGTCGTGCGGGCGAAATCCAGGATGCGCTCCACGATCCGGTTCAATTGTCCGAGCTTCTCGTCAATAATGCGCGCATCCTGAGCTCGCGGGTCCCCGGCGGGAAACTGCAGATCCAGCGAGTGGTAGAGCATCTTGAGCACCGTCAGCGGGTTGCGGATCTCGTGCGCCACTTCGGCCGCGAGCAGGCCCAGCGCCGAAAGCTTCTCATTTCGCCGCAAGTGCTCCTCCACATCCACCACCCGCTCGTAGAGGCGCGCCTTCTCAATGGCGATTGCCGACAACTCCGCCAGCGCCGACAGGATGCGAATCTCCTCGTTCGAGAAGGTGTAAGGAACGCCGCTATAGACGCTGAGCGTGCCGATCGCCTGCCCGCCGTAGAGCAGGGGCACGCTCAGGAGCGCCACCAGTCCCTCGTGTCGCGCCACCTCCACGCTCTGATAAAGGCTCGACACCTGGACGTTCTCGACTTGCAGCGGCTTCTTCCGCCGCACCACGATCCCCAGCAGGCTCTCCTCCACACTCAGCCGCGGTCGTTTGACATACGCCTCCCCGGCCCCGCAGCTGGCCCGCAGCTCGAGCCACTCGCGGCTTTCGTCCAACAGCATCAGCGACGCCAGCTTGACCCGCATCAGCGCGCACGCCTCGCGCGTGACGACGCGCAGCACATCCTCCAGGCCCAGCGAGGAATTAATGCTCTGGCTGACGCCGGCCAGCGATTCAAACAGGTGCGCCTTGAGCCGCAGTTGCTCATAGAGCCAGGTATTGTGAATCACCCGCGATGCCTGCACCGCCAGCGCCTCCAGCAACTCCTGATCTTCCGCGCTGAACGCCTCGACCCGGTCCGCGTCCACATTCAGCACCCCCCGGACTTCGCCCCGGACCTCCAACGGCACCGCGAGCTCCGAGCGCACTTCCCGGCGCAGCATGACATACCGCGGGTCCTTGGTCACATCTCCCACGCGCGCCGGCTTGCCCGTGCGCGCGACCCAGCCGGTGATACCCTGGCCGACGCGCAGCCTGAGAGCGGACGCATCGGGAGGCAATCCTTCGGACGCCTGGATTTCCAGCAGGCCGTTCGTCGGGTTGATCAGCACAACCGAGCCGCTGGCCGCGCTCATTTGGCGCACGGCTTGATGCAACATCAATCGCAGCGCCTCCTGCGGATCGAGCGTGGTATGGATGACGTTGCCAACCTGGTAGAGCAGGTTCAGCCGCTCGTAGCGCGCCTTGAGATTGGCCAACTCGCCGCTCATCTGACCCGGGCCGTCATCAGCAGGCCCGTCAGGGCAAACGACAAATTGGGGAACCACGCGGCCAGCCACGGCTCGATGCGCCCGCTGGTTCCCAGGGCCAGCCCAACCTGCTGCAACACAAAATAGATAAAACAGATCACGATGCTGCTGGCCACCCCCACATACACGTTGCGCCGCCCCCCGGCCACCCCGAACGGGATCGCGATCAGCACTACCACCACGCAGGTCCACGGGGCCGCCAGCCGCCCCTCCAGCTTTGTGTGCAGCCAATACCAGTCCGACCGCGCCGGACGGGGATGCAACCGCAGGTAATTCACAAGGTCCTTGATTGGCACGTCGGCCTTCTTGGCCGCGCGCAGCGTCATGCTCTCCCGGATCTTGATCTCACTGTTGATCTCCTCGAGCGTTTCCGTGAATTCAGGGACGACCAGCACGTTGGTCCGGAGCGACGGCACCGGGGGCGCGTTGGTATCCGCCGTTTCCTTGAGCACCAGCACGTTGTAAAAAGTCCACAAGCCGTCCACCCGCCGCGCCCGCTCGGCCCGCAGCTCCCAGGGTTTGGCGCCGTCGCGCTGGGTGGGATACACCCCCGGCTCGATCATCTCGCCGGTCTCGGAATTGAACACGCCAATGCGCCAGCGATGGCCGTCGCGCGTGTTCTCGAAGAACAGGTTGCGGTATTCATTCGGGCCCGGGGCGTTGGGGTCCGGCGCCTGGCGCCGTTTCAGAATCTCCTTCGTGCGCTCCTGGCTCTGCGGCACCCAGAACTCATTCGCCGCGAACAAGGCCAGGCTCGCCAGGAGACCCACCCCCAGGTACGGCAGCGACAGCCGCCACAAACTCACGCCCGCGGCGCGGATCGCGGTGATTTCCTGGTGACGCGCGTGGTTCGTCAGTGCGTAGAGCAGCGCCAGCAACAGCCCGATCGGCAGCACCAGCACCAGGAACTCCGGCAGGATCACCAGGTAATACTCCGCGATGTCCAGCGCCCTCAATCCCCGCTTCTGGAAACCGTCCAACTCGACAAACAAGTCAGAGGTGATCCAGAACAGCAGGAAGCCGCACAGGCAATACCCCAGCGGGGCGAACAGTTCGCGCAATAAATACCGGTCAAGCAGCCGCATTCCGCCGCAGCCTAGCTGCCGTTACCGCACAAGGCAAGTAGCGGCGCCCCGCGGAGCAGCCGGACGCTGGCCGTTGTGCGGCAGTGAGATTGGCGGGTCGCGCGCCGACCAGAATCGTTCCCACCCGCGCACCAGAACCGGCCCGTCGTGAATTTCTCCCAGCCCTTCCAGGCGCTGGCACCCGGGCAATCCCTTTCTCGCCGGGACCTATTTCTTTCCGCCCAGCGCGCCGCCCAGCGCCGAGGCTGCGTCTGGCCCGGCCGCCTTGGCGATGCCAGCCTGGATCTGCGCCACTAATCCATCCACCGCCTTCTGCTGTTCGGGCGTGAGCGAGGCCTTCAAGTTGCCCAGTTGCTGGACCGTGTTGAGTGCCTCCTGATATTTCTGGTTGTTTACCAGGCTCTTGGCTTTGTCAATCAGTGCCTGGACCTGAGCCGATGCCGCAGATACTGCGCCGGCAGCCTCGGCCACGGCTTGCGTTGCCGCCGTTTGCGCGGTCTGTTGTGCGTCGCTGACCGCCTGGCCGGCCGATTCCGTCACGGCCTTCACAGCGTCACTGGCCGTCGCCGGCTCGACAGCCGACTGGGGAGTTTCGCCCACCGGCGCCTCCTCTTTGCTGCAGCCACTGGCTAGAATGAGCGCTGCCCCCGCCGTCACTCCTAATAATGCATGCTTGATCTTCATCTGCTTCTTCCTTTCGTTTCCGTTATGGTTGGTTTGGTTTCAGCTTCCGGCGATGTCAAACTCACAACCTGCCCCGGCGTGTCCCGGCCTTATTCGCCAGGCGGCGCGCAGCACGGGCCGCTCGTATCAAAGGAAATCGCCGGTCAACCATACCCCTCTTGTTGGGCGGGGTCAACCGGCCAGGTCAAGCCGGCACCGCTTCTTCCTTGTTGATCCAGTCGTAGCCTTTCTCCTCCAATTCCAGCGCCAGCTTCTTGTCGCCCGTGCGGACAATCCGCCCATCCACCAGCACATGCACAAAGTCTGGCACGATGTAATTCAGCAGCCGCTGGTAGTGCGTGATCACTAGTTGCGCGTTGTCCCGCCGCCGCAGCTTGTTCACCCCGTTGGAGACGATCTTCAGCGCGTCAATATCCAGCCCGGAGTCCGTCTCATCCAGCACCGCCAGCCGCGGCTCCAGCACCGCCATCTGGAATATCTCGTTGCGCTTCTTCTCGCCGCCGGAGAAACCCTCGTTGACCGAGCGGCGCAGCAGATCCTCGTTCAGCTCCAGCAACTGTATCTTGTCCTTCACCAGTGTCAGAAACTCCATCGCGTCCAGTTCGCTCTGCCCCTTATGTTTGCGGATTTCATTCAACGCTGACTTCAGAAAATAGGTGCTGTTCACTCCGGGGATCTCCACCGGGTACTGAAACGCCAGGAACAACCCTTCCCGCGCCCGCTCTTCCGGGTCCAGCTCCAGCAAATCCCGCCCGTCATAGATGACCCGGCCGGAGGACACCTCGTAACCCTCCCGACCCGCCAGGATTGCCGCCAGCGTGCTCTTGCCGCTGCCGTTCGGCCCCATGATGGCGTGCACTTCGCCCAGGCCTATCCTCAGGTTGATGCCTTTTAGAATCTGTTTCCCCTCCACCCCGGCGGTGAGGTCCTGTATTTCCAATATCGCTTGTTTCATGGTTGGCCGCAACGGCCCTGTAAATTCCGACTCATCCTCTGTCTGTCAAGTTCGATCACCGGTTCCGGCCCTTGCAGCCTGCGACGCCTTACCCCACGCTCCCCTCCAAACTGACCCCTAACAGCTTCTGCGCTTCCACGGCAAATTCCATAGGCAGCTCCCGAAACACTTCCTTGCAGAAGCCGTTGACGATCATGTTCACCGCGTCCTGCGTCGCCAGCCCGCGCTGGTTGCAGTAGAAGATCTGGTCCTCCCCGATCTTCGAGGTCGAAGCCTCGTGCTCCACCCGCCCGGTCGAGTTCCGCACCTCGATGTAGGGAAACGTGTGCGCCCCGCACTTGTCCCCCAGCAGCAGCGAGTCGCACTGCGAGAAGTTCCGCGCGTGTGCCGCCCCCTTCTGCACCTTCACCAGGCCCCGGTAACTGTTCTGGCCGTGCCCGGCCGAAATGCCCTTGGACACGATCGTGCTGCGCGTGTTCTTGCCGATGTGGATCATCTTCGTGCCGGTGTCGGCTTGCTGATAGTTGTTCGTCACCGCCACCGAGTAGAACTCGCCGACCGAGTTGTCGCCCAGCAACACACAGCCCGGATACTTCCAGGTAATCGCCGAGCCTGTTTCCACCTGCGTCCAGCATATCTTTGAGTTTTTGCCTTTGCACAGCCCCCGCTTGGTCACAAAGTTGTAAATGCCGCCCCGGCCCTGCTCGTCGCCCGGGTACCAGTTCTGCACGGTCGAATACTTGATCTGCGCATTATCAAGCGCGATCAGCTCCACCACCGCCGCGTGCAGCTGATGCTCGTCCCGCATCGGCGCCGTGCAACCCTCCAGGTAGCTCACCGAAGCCCCCTCCTCCGCCACGATCAGCGTGCGCTCGAATTGGCCCGTGTTGGCCGCGTTGATCCGGAAATAGGTGGACAGCTCCATCGGGCACCGCACCCCTTTGGGGATGAAGCAGAACGACCCGTCGCTGAACACCGCCGAATTCAGCGCCGCGAAATAATTATCCGTGTACGGCACCACCACCCCGAGGTACTTCCTCACCAAATCCGGGTGCTCCTGGACCGCGTCCGTGAATGAACAGAAAATAATGCCCTTCTCCGCCAGTTGCTTCTTGAACGTGGTCCCCACCGACACGCTGTCAAACACCGCGTCCACCGCCACGCCGGCCAGGCGCTCGCGCTCCTTGAGCGGGATGCCCAGCTTCTCGTAAGTCTCCAGCAGCTTCGGGTCAACCTCATCCAAACTCCGCGGCCCCGCGCCCTTCTTCTTGGGCGCCGAGTAATACACCGACCCCTGATAGTCAATCGGCGGGTAATGCACCTGCGGCCAGGTCGGCTCCTTCATCGTCAGCCAATGCCGGTAGGCCTTCAGCCGCCAATCCAGCATGAACTTGGGCTCATGCTTCTTTTGCGAAATGAGCCGGACGATGTCTTCATTCAGACCAGGGGGCGCCGAGTCGGCCTCCACGTCCGTGTAGAAGCCGTACTTGTACTCCTTCTTGACCAACCCTTCGATTGTCTCAGTTGCTGTGCTCATCTCGACTTAGTTGCTCGTTTTGCCCTCTTCGGCCGTTCGCCGTTCCCTCCCGCGCACGCCGCGCACCGGCCATGAATGGCAATCTCAAACCGCTCCGCTTCAAATCCGTTCGGCAGCCCGATCCCCGGCTCAGCCGGATAATCCACGTCAAACACGCTGTCGCACGTATCGCAGTAAAAGTGGCAGTGCTCCCGCATATTGGGGCAGAACCGCGCCGCGCCGCGCGCCAGCGTCACTTGTCGCGCCAACCCGCACTTCACCAGCGCGTCCAGGCAATTATACACTGTGGCCATCGAGATCTCCGGCATCTCCCGCTTGACCCGGATGAATACTTGCTCCGCGGTCGGATGATCCCGTTCCCGCAGGAGCACAGCATAAACATGCTCCCGTTGCGGGGTAAAACGAAAACCGCCCCGCGCCAGACGCTCGTCCAGCCCGGCATCGTTCTCGATCTCGGCCGCTCGGTCCATCTTACCGGCAACGTAGCCCAACACCCCCGCCTGTCAATATTTGGAACAATTCTAAATCCCGCCCCGCCGCCAAAGCCCGCCCACAAGCTCAACCGCACGCAAACTCCGCGGGTCCTTGTCCCTCCGAACCCGCGGGCCGATCCCTTGCGGACTCACGGCTGCACCTGAACTGATATGGGAATCCCCGTCGCCGAAGTGCAGCCCGCAAGGGAGTCTCACCGTATCCACACCGTATCCACACCGTCCCCACACCGTGGATACAGCCTTGACAATTTCGGTTCATTACCGCGTAAACCGCTGCCAATGAGGGGTTTATGTCCGCCGCTCCCGATCCGCGATCAAGGCATCACTTCAGCCTGTCAGCGCCCCGTCGCCCTGCCGGCGCGCTACCGCTTCTTCCGCACCCGTGCCGCCACCTTCAGCCGCAGCGCATTGAGCCGGATGAAGCCGGTGGCGTCGTCCTGGTTGTAGGCCTTGGTGGGATCGGCCTCCATCGTGGCGATGGCGGGATTATACAGGCTGACCGGCGACTTCCGGCCCGCGCAGAGGATATTGCCCTTGTAGAGTTTCACCCGCACCGTGCCGGTGACATTCCGCTGGCTCTCGGTGACACAGGCCTGCAACGCCAGCCGCTCCGGCGCGAACCAGTAGCCGTAATACACCAGCTCGGCGTAGCGCGGGATCAGCGAATCCCGCAGGTGCATGACCTCGCGGTCCATCGTCAGCGTTTCCATCTGCCGATGGGCGAACTGCAGGATGGCCCCGCCCGGCGTCTCGTACACGCCGCGGGACTTCATGCCCACATAACGATTCTCCACCAGGTCCACCCGCCCGACGCCGTGTTTGCCGCCGAGCCGGTTGAGCGCGCGCATCACCCCCAACGGGTTGAGCGCCTTCCCGTTGACCGCCACACAGTTGCCCTGCTGGAAGTCGAGCGTCACATACTCCGCCTTGTCCGGCGCGTCTTCGGGCGCGACGCTCAGCTTGAACATGTCCTTGTTCTTCGGCGCAAACGCATCCAGCCATGGATCCTCCAGGATGCCCGCCTCGAACGAGATGTGCAGGAGGTTGCGGTCCATGGAATAGGGCTTCCGGGCGGAAGCCTGCACTGGAATCCGCTTCTTCGCGCAATAGGCGATCATCTCGGCCCGGCCGGGGAACTCGTCCCGGAACCGGCCGTCCCGCCAGGGCGCAATCACCTGCAGCTCCGGCGCGAGCGCCGCGGCGGTCAACTCGAACCGGACCTGGTCATTGCCCTTGCCGGTGGCGCCGTGGGCGATCGCCTGGGCCTTCTCCTTCCGGGCAACCTCGATCATCCCCTTGGCGATGAGCGGCCGGGCGATGCTCGTCCCCAGCAGGTATTGGCCCTCATAAACCGCCCCCGCCTGGATCATCGGGAAGATGAAATCGCGCGCGAACTCCTCCTGCAAGTCGGCGATGTAGCACCTGGACGCCCCGGTGCGCCTGGCCTTGGCCTCCAGCCCCTTAAGCTCCTCCTCCTGTCCGATGTTGGCGCAGTACGCGACGATGTCAGCGTGGTAACGCTCCTTCAGCCACAACAAGATGACCGAGGTATCCAGTCCGCCCGAATAAGCCAAAACAATCTTCATCGCCCGAGCTTAAGGCCGAGGCGGCCCCAAACGCAAAGCCGAAAACCCCCGCCCATCCAGCATGGGTGTTAATGAGAGGCGCCGGAAGAACTTTGTCTCACAGCCCGCCGGCTTTCCCAGCGACAGACTGGCGTGCCAACGGACATAGGCGGCTACGCATTGGACTGCGTCGTGATGCCCCGCGCCTCCACGCTCAACCTGCCTCCCGCCTCGCTCACCACCAGCGTTCTCATGCCGGGGCGGAGGCTCGCGATGGATTCGTGCCCGGCCCGGCCGAGGGTCAGCAGGGCGGTGGACAGCGCGTCCGTCTCCGTGGCCGAGGCCAGAACCACCGCGGCCAGCACCGTGCCGCGGGCCGGTTCGCCGGTGCGCGGATCTATGATGTGCCCAAACACCCTGCCTCCCGCCTCAAAGTGATTCCCCCACACCGCTGACACCGACATCGCCTCGTCTTTCAATGGCACACTCGCCAGCAGAACCGGCGGTGCGTCCGGTGAAGGCGAGGGCCTCTCGACGGCGACCTTCCAGCACTCCTGTCCCGGCGGGTGCCCGATCGCCTGCACCGTGCTGGTGCCCCCATGCACCAGCGCGCTCGTCACCCCCGCCTCGCGCAGCACCTCCGCCGCCTGCTCCACGGCGTAACCCTTGCCAATCGCCCCCAGGTCCAGCATCACCCCCTCGCGCTCAAATTGGACTGTAAAATCGCCCGGGTTCAACCGCACCAGCCCCATGCCCGCGTTCGCGCGAGCTTCGGACACCTCCTCGGGCCGGGGCATCCGCCCGTCCCCGCCCATGAAACCCCAGCACCGGACCAGCGGGGCGACCGTGATGTCGAACGCGCCGCCGCTTTCCGCGTGCAGCCGTTGCGCATGCTGCAACAGGGCGAAGACTTCCGGCGTGACCCGCACGGGCTCCCGGGCGGCGCGCGCGTTCAAGCGGGCAATCTCGCTGCCGGGACGAAACAGGCTGAGCTGGTCCTCCAGTTGCTCCACCAACCGCAGCGCTTCCTCCCCCGCCGCCCGCAGCGCCGGGGCGTTGTCGCCCGGCAGCACGATCTCGAACCGCGTCGCCATCGCGTGGCAGGCAAGTGTGACGTGAGGCATCGAGGGGGGCGGGGTCGCCAATAAAGCGCGGGAGCAATGGGACAGTGGTGTCACCACCCCCATTGCTCCGCTAATCCATCGCTCGGCTGCGTGTGCCCCTACGACTGCGGCAGGGTGCCGTAGGTAATCGGGGTGACGGCCGTGCCGCCGTCGGTCGTGACCTTGCGGGTCTTCTCGTCGAACAGGCAGGCGATCTTCAACCGGTCGGACATCTCGGCCAGCGAAATGACCGTTTGCACCCGGATCGCCAGCTCAATGCTCCCGTTGGGCTCCTTGCCGGAACGGATGCAGTCAAACCAGTTCTTCTCGTGCACCCGGATATCCTCGCGCGGCGGGGCGACAAAGGTCTCAGGATCAATCTCGTCCCCGAACTGGCGCTGCGGCACCAGGTTGAGCTTCTCGCCGTTGGCGTCAATGTCCAGGTTCGCCTTGTGGCCGTAAAAGCTCGTGCCGGGAGTCGAGCCGTTGACCGTGCAGCAGGTCACCATGAGCACGAATCCGCTCGGGAACTCCGCCAGCAATTGCGCGTGCTCCGGAATCTCCCGCTCGGGGGTGCCGGGGACCGTCTTGTCGGAGTGGACATTCCGGGTGCCGACCGAGCAGACGCGCACGGGGAACTCAGGGTTGCCGGTGGCCAGCATGACCGGGTGCACCTTGTGCGGCGCCAGGTCGCCCAGCGGCCCGGCGCAGTAACGGAAATACTTCCGCCACCGGTGGTAATGCTCCGCGCTGAACCCTTCGCGCTGCTTCACGGGCCCCAGCCAGCGCTCCCAATCTATGTTCTCCGGCTTGGTTTCCGATTCAATCAGGTAATTCCACTCGCCCTCCAGGCTGTTGCGCGAATACCACGCCTGCGCCCAAACCAGCGTCCCGATCTTGCCTTCCTTGATCAGCTCCGCGCATTTGTGGTAGCCGCCGGCCGAGCAGCCCTGCGACCCCACCTGAAACACCTTCTTGCTGCCTTTCACCTTGTCGTACACCTGGAACGCCTCGCCCAGGTAGCGCGTCAGCGGCTTCTCGCAATACACGTGCCGGCCGGTGTCCAGCGAGTCAATCGTCATCTGCGCGTGCCACGGGTCCTGCGTCGCGATCAGCACCGCGTCAATGTCCTTGCGCTCCAGCATCTTGCGGTAATCCGCATACACGTCCGCGTCTTTGAGGTTCGCGTTGGTCTTGGCGAATTCGCGCCGCTTGTTGAACACATCGCTCGCCGCCACGATCACAGTGTTGTTCTCGGTCGCCTTCCCGTGGATGCCTTTTAGGTGGTCCTGGCCGATCCCGAACCCGACCCCGATGATCGCCACCTGGATGCGGTTGTTCGCCCCGGCCACGTTCGCCGCCGGCGCCTGGTCCTGCCCGTAAACCGGTGTGCGCAGCAGCGGCGTCGCGGCCACCGCGGCGGCGGCAGTGGCGGTTCGCTTGAGAAAATCCCGGCGCGGAAGCGCCGAAGCGGAGGAAGTGGTCTTGTTGTCCATAAGATGATTTGTCAGTGCGTGATTTGTCACGGCAATAAGTGGACGAAGACTACCGGAAAGGCATTCAGGGTCAATCTCCCAATCCGTCAGCGACCTGGCCGTCCACCAACTCCACCACTTTGGGGGCGCGGGCGGCCACGCGCGCATCGTGGGTGGCCATGATGAGCGTGGTCTGCTGCTCGTCGCGCAGGGCGCAAAGCAGGTCAATGATCTCCGCCCCGGTATGCGAATCGAGGTTGCCGGTGGGTTCGTCGGCGAGGATGAGGTCCGGCCGGTTGATCATCGCGCGGGCGATGGCCACGCGCTGCTGTTCGCCGCCCGAAAGCTCGTAGGGCTTGTGCTCCAGGCGCTCCTGCAGGCCGACCCGCGCGAGCAGCTCGCGCCCGCGAGCTTCGGCCTCGCGCGCCGGCGTCCGCGCCATGCGGGCGGGGAGACAAACGTTCTCCAGCGCGTCCAGTTCCGGCAGCAGGTAGTAAGCCTGGAAGATAAAGCCGACCTCTTTGCTGCGCAGTTGCGCCAGCTCGCGCCGGCCCAGGGTGGCGAGGTTCCGGCCGGCCAGGTGGATTTGCCCCTGGTTGGGTGTGTCCAGTCCGCCCAGCAGATGCAGCAGGGTGCTCTTGCCGGCGCCGGAAGCGCCGCGCAGCGCGAGGAATTCGCCGCGCCGCAGTTCGAGGTCCACACCGCGCAACACCTCCAGCGAACGCCGGCCCAGCAGGTAGGTTTTGTGGAGGCCGGTGGCCGCGAGCAGCACGTCACTCATAGCGCAACGCCTCCACCGGTTTAAGCCGGCCCGCGCGCCAGGCCGGGATCACGCCCCCCAGGATGCAGATCACCCAGGCGCTGCCGCAGATCAGCGCGATATCCCGCGGAAAGATCAGCGCCGGCAGCTCGGCAAAACCGTAGATCGAAGAGGGGAACAGCTCGAAGCCCGTCATGCGATTCATGAAATGCAGGAACTCGTTGCGGTAGCGCAGCGCGAGCATGCCCAGCCCATAGCCCGCCAGGTCGCCAATCGCGCCAACCACCGCGGCCTGGCTCAGGAAGATCCGGCTGACCTGCGCGTCGGTGGCCCCCAGGGCCTTGAGCATGCCGATTTCACGCGTCTTCTGCACCACGAAGGTGATCAGCGCGCTCAAGATGCACAACGCCGCCACGATCACAATGAAGAACAACAGGTAGAACATGACGTTCTTCTCGACGATCAACGCGTTGAGCAGGTTGGCGTTTTCCCGCATCCAGCTCCGGATGCCGTATTTCGGCCCCAGCGCCCGGGCCAGCTCCAGCTCGACCACCGGCGCCTGGTAAGGATCGTGCAGCATCACCATCAGCCCATGCACGCCGTCATCCAGGTCATACAGATCCTGCGCGTCCCGCAGCGAAGTCACCACCACCGACACGTTGTATTCGAAGTAGCCGACGTCAAAGATGCCCCGCACTTCGTATTCCGGCAGCACGGGGGCGGAGGCGTTCTCCTTCTTGCTGCCCTCCCGCCATTTCCGCAGGACGCTGGGCGAGCCGATCTCGACGAGATCGCCGACCTGCAGGTTCATGTTCTGGGCGAACTCGGTGCCGACCAGGAGCCCCCGGTCGCTCACGTCGAATTTGCCCTCGACAATGCTGCCGGGCAGGATGGTCATGTTGGTCTCGAGCAGGGGATCGATGCCGCGAATCCACGGCGCCCCGACCTGCGGCTGGCCGCTCGGGGGCTCGGTCTGCACCAGCACGGGGCCCAGGATGAACGGGGCGACCGCCTTGACCTGCGGGTTGGCGGTTACCGTCCGGGCGACGGCGGCGTAATCTTTCATCGTCTCCCCGCGCGGCAGGACCTTGAGATGGGTGTTGAAACCGAGAATCTTGTCGCGCAGTTGCTTGTCGAAGCCGCTCATGACGCTGATGACGATGATCAGCACCGCGACGCCCAGCGTTACGCCCACCACGGAAATCAACGTGATCACCGAGACGAAGGTCCTCTTGGGTCGCAAGTACCGCAGCGCCAGCAGCAGCTCGAACGGCAAGCGAGACATGGGCGCGAAACTAGTCGGACCCGGGCGGCATGTCAACGAGTCTATCCGCCGCCGCGCACCCGGCAGGCGCGCCCTTGACACCGGCCGGATTCGTCCTCACACTCAGGTCGCAATGAACCGAACACAGTTCATGCTGTTGAATGTGGCGGGAGGCATTTGTGGCCTGCTGATTATTTGCAGCCTGGGGATGGCGATGCTCAATGGCCGGCTCAACCAATCCGTCGCGGCGACACAAAACCAGTTCGGCCAGGCGCGGCAGCTCCAAACCACGACCGAGAACCTCGTGCTGAGCATTGCCCAGGCCGGCAAGTCTGACCCCGTGCTGCGTAACTTGCTGGTGAAGCATAAGATCAATATCGGCCGCAACACCAACAGCCCGCCCCAATCCGCGCCATGAATCCTGACAAGGATAAAAAGCTGGCCGAGCTGTCCCGCCGGAACCCGTTCTGGATTTGCTTCATAATCTTCCTGCTCCTGGCCGCCGACTATGGCTTCCGGTTCGCGGGCCTGATCAGCCAGCGGGAGCAGCTTAACCGCGCCGCGCTCCTGCAAGCGCAAAACGCGGACGCCCTGGCCCAGGCGCAAGAAATTGAGAGGCGGCTCGAGGCGCTCTCGCTCGATCTGCTGCAAATTGCCACGACCAATGCCGCGGCCAAAGACATTGTCCAGCAGTTCAACATGAAGTGGACCCCCGGACCGACGGCGTCCCTCCCCGCGCCGACCGCTGCCGGAAAGCAGAAATGAGAGGCTCTGTGCTTTGCCATTCCCGCGTTGCCGCGTTGTCCTGTCGCGTCCTGTTAGGCCTGACGGTGCTTTCCTGCGCCACCGTGGCGCCTGCGGCCGAAAAGGACGCGCCGGCGGTCCCGACCGCGGCAAACGACGAGACCAACGCCCAGGAAACGCTTCGCTCCTACCTGCAGCTCCAGGAACAGCTGCACGCCACGCAGCTGGCCATCGAGCGCAACCGGAAGGAGGCCGATGCCGCCGCGGCGGAAAGCGCCAAGGCGTTTGCCGCCCGGCTGCAAGGCATCGAGGAGGCCCTATCCTCCCAGCGGGCGCAGGAACTGGCGGCGATGCAAAGCTCTAACAAGGTGATGCTCCTCGTCGCCGGGCTGTTTGCGGCGCTCGGCTTCCTGGCGATGTTGTTCATGGCTTTCTTCCAATGGCGCACGATCAACCGGCTGGCGGAAATCTCCGCGGCGTTGCCCTTCGCTCACGGACTGGGGCCGAAGTCGGCGGCTGCGGCGCTGGGGGTGGACGAGGCGCACCTGCTTGGGGCCGGCCCGGCGGGGCAATCCAGCCAGCGATTGCTCGGCGCGCTGGAGCAGCTCGAGAAGCGCCTTTGCCAACTGGAACACACCCCTCCTCCCCCGCTGCCCAATGGCGGTTTCCCAAACCAGAACGCGAAATCCGGCAATCCCCCGCCAGACGGCGAGACGATGGCGAATACGGCGGAGTCAGCGGAGACCGCGCGCATCACCGTACTGCTCGGCAAAGGGCAGTCGCTGCTGAACCTCGATCAGGCGGAGGAGGCGCTGGCCTGCTTTGACCAGGTCTTGGCGCTGGTGCCAAATCACTCGGAGGCCCTGGTCAAGAAGGGGGCGGCCCTGGAACGATTGCACCGACTGGATGACGCTATCGCCTGTTACGACCAGGCCATCAAAGCGGACAATTCCCTAACAGTCGCCTACCTTTACAAGGGCGGGCTGTTCAACCGCATGGAACGTTTCGGCGAAGCGCTGGAATGCTACGAACAAGCCTTGCGCACCCAGGAAAGCCGGCGCGGCTGAGGCGCCGACGCGGGGGTGCGCTTCACCAAAGGAACGACCTCTGCTCCCCGAGCAGCCGGTTTCCTTCCCACAGCGTCGCGCGCCAGGCAGTGACTTCACCGAAGTCCTTGTAGTCCTGACCAACTAGCGGCACCGTGGCCCAGCGGCTGAACCATTTGCGGGGCTCCACAGATTGGGTGAGCACCAACTGCCGGGGAAAGTCGCCGCGCGCCACGCCGCGCAACTCCACCTGCACCCTTAGCGGGGCCACCGGCCGGCCGCTGGTCTTCCACTGCACCTTGAACTGCATTCCGGAGCACTCGTTGGTGTGGTTCCGCAGGCGGGCCTGGTAGGAATCGCGCTCGAAGAGGCCTGGCGTGAGCGAGTTGCGCCCTTTCAGGTCGAGGAATTGCGGCAGGACCTTGATGACACGCCCGTTCGCGGCCGGGGCGCACAAAGCCGCAGCCAGCCACCCAGCCAGGGACAACCAGAGCAAGGACCGTCGCATACCTGACAAATAGCGTCCCCCCGCTCCAAACTCAATACTCATTTCGTCCCCAGCCGATACCGCTTGCAGGAACGCGCGCGCCTGCTAGTATTGTCGCCAGTTAATATTCAAACAGGATTTGTATGGCGAGAATTTGTGAACTGACCGGCAAGCGCCCGATCAAGGGCAGCATCATTTGGCGTAGCGGCAAGTCGAAGAAGAGCGGCGGTATCGGCACGCATGTTACCGCCATCACCAAGCGCCGGTTTATGCCGAACCTGCAGCGGGTCAAGGCAGTCGTCAACGGCGAGGTTCGCTATGTCCGCGTGTCCGCCAAGGCGATCAAGAAAGGGCTGATCGTTAAAGCGCCCAAGCGCACCTGGAAGAAGGAAGCGGCGGCGGCGAAGGCTTGAGCCGGCGTTTGCCGGCGGCACGCCGGGAGGGGTCAGCTTTTGGCCAGCAGCGCGGCAGGATCGATCACCCGGGTCCACCGTTCCTGCTCGGAGATGGGGATCAACCCTTTTTGCACCTTGGGCCAGGCCATCTCGCGCAAGGAACGCCAGCCTAACTTGCGCGCGGCGTCGCGCAGTTCACCGGTCCGCAGACCGGGCCGGATCAGGCTCATAATGGCCTCGCTGAGGAGGAAGAACTCGTAAATGGCAACCCGGCCGCGGTGGCCCTTCTGGTTGCATTCGACACAGCCCCGGCCCTTCCGCGCTTTGACCTGCTCGGCGGGAATAGCGAGGGCAGCGGCCATTTCCTCGCGGGTGGAAGCGGGGATGGCCAGGTCCTCCTCCGCACAGTGTCGGCAAATGCGCCGGGCCAGCCGCTGGGAGATGCTGCAAACCAATGAGGATGCGATCAAATACGGCTCGATGCGCATCTCCAGCAGGCGCGTCACAGCGCTGATGCTGTCGTTGGTATGCAGGGTGGAGAACACCAGATGGCCGGTCTGCGCGGCGCGCACGGCGATTTCGGCGGTCTCAAAGTCGCGAATCTCGCCGACCAGCACGACATCCGGATCATGGCGGAGCACCGAGCGCAGCCCGGTGGCAAACGTCAGGCCGATTTGCTCACGCACCTGGATTTGCACGGTGCCTTCGAGCTGGTATTCGATGGGGTCTTCGAAGGTAATGATCTTGCGACCCTCATCATTAGCCTGCGCCAGCGCGGTATAGAGGGTCGTGGTCTTGCCGCTGCCGGTCGGGCCGGTCAGCAGGACCATTCCTTGCGGCAGCCGCGTCAACTGCGTCAGAACCGCTTCCTGATTCGGATCCATGCCGAGCTGGCTCAGGTCGAGGTACAAACTCTGCCGGCCCAGAATCCGCAGGCAGACCGCCTCACCATACTTGGTGGGCACGATCGAGACGCGCAGGTCGTATTCCTCGCTGCCGGTCTTCATGGCGATGCGGCCATCGTGGGGAAGCCGCTTTTCGGCAATGTTCAGGCCGCCCATGATCTTGAGCCGCGACACCACCGCCGGGTGCAAACGATGCATGTCCGCCGGGACGGGCACCGTCTCCAGTATGCCATCCACTCGATAGCGCAGGCGAACCGAATTGAGGTACGGCTCGAGGTGAACGTCCGTGGCCCTGAGGCGCAGCGCCTCCTGCAGAATCTGGTCCACAAAAGCCGAGACGGTGGCTTCAAGCGCGGAATCGGTTTCCTTGCCCTGCACGTCAAAGACGATCTCCTGGCTGATCTCCGTCCCGCCACGCTCCTCCCGCAGCTTTTGGATCGTTTCGGCGCCCAGCCCGAAGTTCTGCTTGATGACGGCATGGATGGCGCTGGGCGTGGCGAGCACAATCTTGAAACGTTTACCCAGCACGAGGCGCAGATTGCCCTGCTCAATCTGGCTCGGCGGCTCGCTGAACGCGAGGGTCAAACAGTCATCCTCGAGCCCCAGCGGCAGCAAGTGGTAAAGAAAGATCAGCTTGATCGGCAGCAATTCCAGGGTCTCGCGCTTGAGGCCCAGCGCGATAGGATCGACGAATTCCAGGTGGTTGACTGCGGCCAAGGCGCGCCAGATATCTTCTTCGGACGCGAAGTTCAGGTCCACAATCGCGCGATGCTGCGGCAAATTGAGCCGGCGCTGGCGTCGCCGTGCCTGCTCCAACTGCTGCTCCGTGAGCTTGCCGAGCTCCAGCAGGAGTTCGCCGGTTTCCTTCCGCGCCGCGGCCTGGGTCTCGTTCATTTGATGGGAACCTCAAGTTCCTTCTTTGTATTCAAGGGCAAAATATTGGTCTGCGCGGTCAGGTTCGTCAACGTCATCGCTTCCACGGTCGCGTTGGCGATGAAGAGGTTGGTCGCAATCCGGGCGCCGATGACGGCGACCTCGTATGCGTTCCCCAGCTTGAACATGGTCTGCTTGGGGCCATCGCCGGTTTGATAGAAGCCCTGGTAAGTGACTTCGATCTTGCGCGTGGTGGGAGGCGGCGGAGCTGCCGGGATGAAGTGACCGGTAAAGAATGGGCTTAGCGTGTTGGTGGGAACGAGCGTTTTGGGCCAGACTCCCGGTGAAAAGAGACGATCAAGCCCGCCCACCGGCGCAAGGCTTTGCAGGCGGGTGCCGGTTGCGTTGGCCTCCCGAACCTCGGGAATCCTGCCGCCCAGGTGGACCAGGGCCAGGACCAGCAGGAGCCACATGCCCGCATGCACACAACCGGCGAACCAGCGACTGCGAATGGTCTTGTTGATGATCGGCGGCATGTTCCCTCACTCCCGCAACACGTATCCCACCGCTCGCAACCACACGTGCACTTGGTCCGGTTTATCGGGCGACTGCTTCTGCACCACCAATCGGTCAACGAAAAGAGGGGGCTTGTCGGCCGGCGCTTCAGGCAAGCCCGCCGCCCGAATTTCGTCCGCGCGCAGGGGCAGAGATTGGAGGAGCCTGGCCACGCTGGCGGCCTGGCCGGTGAACTCAAGGTGCAGTGGAATCTGGGTCAGGTGCGCGGCGCCATTCGGAGCCGGGGCATTGGTGAGCACCGGCGGAACCTCGAGCGAATGCAGGGCTGTTACCTCGCACTGGAGGGCGGTCCAAAGCAAGCTGTCGGTGAGCGCGAGTGCCGCCCACAGCAGGGCGGGTTGCCTCACGTCAGCGGTGTGTTCGGGAAAGCTGGCCAGCACGCCGGGCTCGATTACCGCCTTCTGTTTCTTGGCCAGGTTGATCAACTTGTCCAGTTCCTTGCCACGCTCATTGGCGTAATCCACAAGCTCGAACTCGGCCTGCGTCTTGGCGTGCACGGTCGCGCCCAACTGCAGGCGGGCTCCGGCCTTTTCTTTCGCGCTCTCCAGGCTCAGCAGGGCCTGCCGCGTTTCGCTGAGCCGGTTGGTTATGTGCAGGAAATCAATGCTGGTCGCGTTGCTCTGATTGAGCGAAATCGCGAGCTCTCTCCAGGCTTTCTGCAAGGGTTCGTCCAGGCTCGCCGCCCGGCGCGCCAGCGGCAGCAGAACGAATATGTAATAGGCTGCCAGCGCCAGCCCCACGAGTGGGATGAAGCCGCGTCGTTGATATTCCCGGAACGGTATTTTCACGGCTTTACCGGGGTGGAATTCTCCGCGCTTCCCGAGGGCATCCACAGGGGGCGAGGCCCGGACCGAGTGGCAGTTCGAGGGGCAAGGCCCGGCAGCGGCTTTCTGGGGGGCAGCGGCTGCTGAAACTCGACGGTGGCAAAATCCAGCGCCAATACGAAGTCGCGCTCGGGGACGATGACTTTAGGGTCCGCCAGGTTCCGGCGCAAATCGTCCGACAAGAGGTCCACTTTGGAGAACAATGGCTGCCGCTTGAGTTCATCCACCAGTTCCCGCCGGACCCGGCGGGCTCCGTCCGCGTCTTCAGGGATACAAAGTTCCGCAATGTAACCTGGCTTGGCTGGCGAAAGGTTGGTGGAGGCTGCCGAAACCGCGGAGAATTCCGCCGCCGCCCCCCGGGCACGGCTGGTAACCGGGCCAAACACGTTGGTGCGAGAGAGCTTGTTGGTCGCGTAGGGCCCCGGCGGCTGGTTGAAGTAGCTCTGCTGGTCGGCTAACAGCATGTACCAGAAGCTGCGATTGCTGCGGGATTCTTGAAGCAGCGCGAACGTCTTCAGGGTGTCGAGTGTATTCTGCTGGCTGGCGAACACCGGGCGGAAGCTCTCGTATTCAAGGCACAGCTCGGCGGCCAGCGCATCATTTGCCTCCACCGCCTCCTGGGCGGCCAGGACCTTGGTCAGCAGCGCTTGCTTGCGGCTAAAGAGGGAGATCTGGTGCCAGGTGCCAAACGCCAGCACCAGCAGACACAGCACGGCCAGGCCCAGGCTGGTCAATTCGAGCCGCTGGCGAATCAGCCGTTTTCGCCAGGCGATACGGTAATCGTCAGGCAGCAGGGAGACGGGTTGCGTGCTATATCCGAGCGCCTGGAGCGCAGCGCCGTAGGCAACCTCAAAGCGTTTCGATGGCAACACCGCCTCGGGCTGCGCGCCTTGCGGCCATGGTTGCAGGTTCAAACCCGCCTGTTCTTTCAGGTAGTCAATCAAACCCGGCTGGTCGAATGCGCCGCCGCTGGCGACCAACTGAAATGATGCGGCCTCGGGCGCCAGGATCGGATTGTGGTCAAACCACTCGTTCAATTGCCGCTTCAGCTCCGCTACCCAGCCGTCCACCACGCTGGCAAATGCCGGACAAGCCTCCGGGCCAATCAACAAATTGTCGGTGCGCTTCACGGATTCCGCGCTCTCCTCGGAGCAATTCCGCAACCGGGACAGGGACCGGGTGAAGAAATCGCCTCCCATCTGAAAGCTGGTGGCAAAGACCCCCTGGCCGGCCACCACGACCGCCACCACCGTGGTCTGGGCTCCCAGGTGCACAAGAATGGCGCGCGAGGAGAGGGGACTGGCGGCGCGGTAAGCGGCAATCAGGGCATTGGCGGTCGTAGTGACCTCGCACAAATCCTCCTGCTCGACGCCCAACCGCAGAATGCGTTCGCGGACATCGCCTTCCTGCGACAGAGTGACCCAAAACTGCTGCCGGTTCTTGGCCGCGGTTTCCGTGCGAACGAAGTCATAGACAATCCGGCTCTCGCTGACACCGCCCAGCTTGACGGTTTCATCATGGATCATCTTCTCCACTTCGCTCTCAGGGGCGAGCGGCAGGTCAATGACCTGTGAAATGGATACATGCTGCGGCAGAATCAAAGCCAGCGGCGGCCGGCCCCATTCCTCCAGACTCGCCTGCAAATGGGCCTTGATCTCATCCGGGGCCACCAAGCCCTCGGCCTGCAAGTCTATCAGTTCCTCCTTGAGAACGCGCAGGCGGCCAAAGTCACTTTCCGCTAGCAGCAGCTTGATGCAGCGACTGCCGGCATCCAGCGCCAGCACCCGCCGCACCGGCGGTCGCATTCGGTCAAGCTTCAACATGGCGAAGGCACGGCGTCCGGGGCGCTTCCCATATCACTTGGCCGGTGAATTGGTCGCGGAATGCTCGTCTTCGTAAACGAGAAACTCGCCCGTGTCTTTGACGATCGTGGCCGTCACGAAGATCAGCAAGTAGCGCGGCGTGTCCATCTCTGTCCGGCGACGGAACAGCGCGCCCAGAATCGGAATGTCCCCCAGGACGGGCACCGACTCGACATAGGTCGTCTTCTCGCGTTCCAGCACTCCGCCCATCACGACGGTCTCGCCCGATTTGATGGCGACGCGGGTGGAGAGCTCCTGCGTGCGATAGGTCGGGAGCTTTATCTCGAAACTGCTGGTCACGTCGCCTGACTGGTTTACCTGGCTCACCGTGGTGTAGGTCTGCAGCAGCACCTGTGTATTTACCTTGGGGTTCAATGCCAGCAGGATGCTCTTGCCGTCGCCGCTGATGCTGGCCAGAACATGAAGCTCCGCCCCGGCGGTGACCTTCGTGGGCCTGCCGCTCGGGTAGATCGAGGAGGCCGTGTAATACTGCTGCACGGTCGCGGAAACGCTGTACTCCTCGTAGTAGTACTGGACCTGGCCGTCGCTAATGGTCGCCGGGCGGTTGTTGAGGACGGTCAGGCGCGGCGCGCTCAGGGTCTGGCTTTCGCCGCTCTGCTCCAACGCGCTGATCGTGGCGCTCAAGTCCGCCGCGCCCAGCACGTTGGTAAAAACTTCCGAAATCCCCCCTCCCACGGCGGGATTCAGCCCGCCGGTGAGCGGGCTGACCGTAGCGGGGAAATTCTGATTGTTCACCAGCCCGGTGAAGTCCGCCGGCGGACCGTTGGTCAGAAGCCGGCCCGTCTGCCACAGCACCCCCAGTTGCATGAAGGCCGGCTTGGAGATGGTGACAAACCGGGCCTCGATCAGCACCTGCTGGATCGGCTGGTCGAATTCCTTGATGATGTCCTCCATCACGTCCAACTGCTCCGGAGTGCCCCGCGCGACAACCAGGTTGCGCTCGTAATCAATCATATACTTCGAGCCGGTAAACAGGTTGGTGATCGCCCGTTCCAGGGCCGGCAGCGTCGGGGCCAGGTCATTGACAAATCTCTGAAATCTCTGGAACTCGGTAACGGTAACCGCCGGCCCGGCGGTGGTCGTCGTTCTAGTTGCGTCCGCGGTGCCGAATTCAGCCGGCAACACAAAACCCTTGCGCAATCGGTAGAAGCGGGTTTCTTCCATCAGTTTCTTGGGGTCTTTCGCATCCACAACCCAGACCAGTTGGTCGCCGACCTGGAATTGCAGTTCGTAGTTGCGGGCGATGTAGCGGAGGAACTCCCCCAACCTCACCTTGTCGAGATTGGCGCTCAGCAGTTGCTTCAGCGCGGGAAGCGACTTGTCCGCCACGATATTGACTCCCGCCGTCTGGCTAAGGTTTACCAGAATCGTCTCAAGCGGGACGTTATCCAGGTGGACGGTGACCTCCTTCTCCAGCACTTTCGCCATGCGGCCCTTGGCGCTCTCGAAGTCGAACAAGGGGCCTTGCTCGCGAACGGTCTTCCCGTAAGTCTCAGGAATCCACGGGGAATTCTCGATGCGGTCCACCGCGTCCCGAACATCCTTGGTGGCCGGCAGGCCGCGGTCCTTGTTCTCGGTGAGCAGGCTCTTGACCGTGGGATTGAAGACCGAGTTCTTGGCATCAATTTCGCGAATCTGGTTTTCCAGCGCCTGCTCCCGCCGCTGCTGGCCGGTCTGTACCACCCAACTGTAAACCCGTTCGACCGCCGCGTTCTTGGGAGCCATTTCGCGCAAGGCCGTGGCTTTGGTCTGCGCCTCTTCCCACTGCCCCCTGCCCGCCAGATCCATGATCTCCTTGATCTCGGGATCGTAGTTCTTGTTGTATTTTACCGGCGGCGACCCGGGCGCCTTGGGTTGGGAATGTTGGCAGGAAGTCAACGAAAGCAGCAGCAGCGCAACTGCCGCCGCTGCTTTCGACGGGAGGCTCAGCCTGAATCGTGAAAGCATGGGACCTATGTGACGATTGACCCGGCCATTAAATTCACGCACCACACCAAAATGCAATCTGTTTTTCCACTCAAATTCACCGGCGGTGGCGCAGCGTGGCCTGCTTGAGTTCGCGCTCGGCTTCGCGTTTCTTCAGGTCCTCGCGCTTGTCGTACTGGGCTTTGCCCTTGCCCACCGCGAGCGCCACTTTGACTTTCCCCTGCTTCCAGTAGAAGGAGAGCGGCACCAGCACATTGCCCTTGACCGCCGCCAAGCCGAACAGCTTTCGGATTTCCGACTTGTGCAGCAGCAATTTGCGCGGGGCCTTCGGCTGGTGATTCTGGAGATTCCCGTGGGAATACTCGTCAATGTGAGCGTTGTAAAGATAGACCTCGCCATTCTCCACCCGGGCGAAGGCATCGCGAATCTGGCCTTTGCCCGCGCGCAGGGCCTTCACCTCGGTGCCGCGCAACACGATGCCCGCCTCGATCGTCTCGAGCAGGTGGTAATCGCGCCGGGCTTTGGGATTGGTCACGATGTCGGCCATAAAATCACTTGTGCGCGCGAACTGACCGACAGCGGCAGCCTGCCGGCTCCGCCTCATCCGCAGATTCCATCCCCTGCCAACGCCTGCCCCGCGGCAGCGTCTCAGTGCCGCTTGCGCTTCTTGGCCACCGGCCGCACCAATTCCACCAACTCCGGCATTTCAAAGCTGATCTTGTCCTCGACGATCTCCAGCAATGCGATGTCCGCGGCCCCCATGTGGCCCGTATCCGCGACCAACGGCCGGCTCATCCTGCCTCCGCCGGACATGAGTTGGCGGACGCGGCGCGAAATCAAGTTGACCAGAACGTTGGGATTGCCAACTTTCTCCAGTGCCTTTTTTACAAGTTCAGCGTTCAAAGTTCAGGTGTCCAGAATCGAGCGGGGTACAATAGCTGCTCCGGCCCCGAACGCAATACAAATATTCTGAATGCGCTTGCGCCCAGAATTAGCATTCCCTACAAGTCCACCGAGCATGTCCATCACCACCAAGAACCTGAATTCCCGGTCGCAACCGCCCTTTGACCTGCAGGAGTTTCTCGCCGCTCGCACCGTCGCTGTCAATCGCGCCCTCGACCGGTTTCTGCCCGCCGCCAACGCCAAACCCGCCACCATCCACCGCGCCATGCGCTACTCGCTGTTTGCCGGCGGCAAACGCATCCGCCCCGCGCTGTGCCTGGCCGCCGCTGCCGCCTGCGGCGGCGATGAGGCCGACGCCCTTCCCCTCGCCTGCGCCGTCGAGTGCATCCACACTTACTCGCTGATACACGACGACCTCCCGGCCATGGACGATGACGATTATCGGCGCGGCAAACCGACCAACCACAAAGTCTTCGGCGAGGGTATTGCCGTGCTGGCCGGCGACGCGCTCCTGACCCAGGCGTTTGAGATCGCCGCCCAAAGCCGCGGCTGGCCCCGCTACTCGCATCAGCAAATTGTCCTGGAAGTGGCTCGCGCGGCGGGCTCTCTGCAATTGATCGCCGGGCAGGTCGCGGATCTGGAAAGCGAAGGAACCCGCATTTCCGCCCCGCAACTCCAGTACATTCACGAACGGAAGACCTCCGCCCTGCTGTGTTGCTCGGTGCGCCTCGGCGGCATGAGCGCCAACTGCCCGCCCGCCCAATTGCGCGCGCTCACCTGCTTTGGCTACCACGTGGGGCTGGCCTTCCAGGTGATTGACGACATCCTGGACGTGACCCAAACCAGCGAGACGCTTGGCAAGACGGCGGGCAAAGACGTCCGGGCGCAAAAGGCGACCTATCCCTCGATCGTCGGGCTGGACCAGTCACGCAAGATCGCCAGGCAATTGACCCAACGCGCCTTTCGCTCGCTCAGAGTTTTCAAAGGGAAAGCCGTGGCGCTTGAAGCATTGGCCCAGTTTCTCTTGCGCCGCGACCGCTGACGCTCCGGCCCGAAACCTCCAACCACCGAATAACCAAAACGCCTAATCCGCGCGAGCCCGGGACCTCATTCGGACTGCCCGCCGTAGAAGGCATCCATCTTATCGGCGACATCCTTGTAGCCCACGTCCACCGCGTAAATCAGTTTGAACTGCGCAATGGCCTCATCGCGTTTGCCCATCTTCTCGAACACGCAACCCAGCAGGTAGATGAGCTCCTTCTTCTCGTCATCGAAAACCACCTTCTCCTTGATGGCGTCCTGGAAAGTGGTCGCCGCCAGGTCATTGATGCCGCGCCGCGAAAAGCACTGGCCCAGGTAGCTTAGCGCCTGAATCCGCCGGTGCGGATTGCCTTGCGCCTTCTGGAATTCCTTCATGGCCTCGGTGGTCTTGCCCATCTGGAAGAAGAGCTGCCCCAGCTCGAACCGGATTTGCAGGTCCGTCGGGAACCGCTCCACGCGCTTCTGGCACTCAGCCAGTTGGTAGGCCTGTTTCTCAGCTTCAAGCCTGGCCAGCTTGTCCGCGTGGTCCGGCGCGGTCGGATCGAGCTGCGCAATCTCGTGTTCGAACTTCCGCACCACCGTGTCCGCAATGCTGCGATCCAGCGACGCGTCACCGCCCACCTCCGACGCCTTGATCTGCTCGTAATAACTCAACGAGCGGTCAAACTGCTTCTTCTCCCGGTATAGCTCCGCCAATTGGCGCAGCAACTTCAGATTCCTGGGCTCGGTCTTGAGCCGCGCCTCATATTCGCCAATCAGCCGCTCGGTGACATCCTCGGTCTTCACCTGGCGATTCTGCTGCTCCAGCGAAACCGCCTCCTCCTTGTTCTTCAGGATATCCCGATACGAGCCGCTGCCGTCGGCCAGCGCGTCGTAGCCGCCCTCATCCAGCGTCTTGCGGGCTGAAAGATCCTTCAACGCCTGCCCCAATTCCTGATCCGCCGGGTATGAGCGGCAAAGATCGGCCAGAATCTTCTCCGCCCGCCCGATCTCGCCCGAGTCCGCCAGCGCCCGGGCAAACTTGATCGCAACCTCGCGGTCCTTGGGCGAATGGGCGGCCAGGATCTCGAGCGACATCACCGCCGTCCTCGGCAGCTCCAGCGCAGTTGCGGCCTCGACCACCAGCTTGTGCGCGCCCGTGTTGGTCGCTTCGCCATTGAGGATTTGCTCGGCAATCCTCAGCGCTTCAGCCGGGTCCTGCCGCAACGCCAGATGCCCTTTCGCGAGCATCGGCGACGAGCCCGCGCTGCTCATCATCTTCTTGAAGAAGCCGCCGCCGCTGCCGGTCTTTCGCATCTGCGCCAGCCGCAGCGCCTTGCGGCATTCGTACAAACCGGGCTCCTTGGCCAGAATCTGGTTGAAGAGATCCACCGCGTAA
This sequence comes from Candidatus Paceibacterota bacterium, assembly GCA_035452965.1. Taxonomy (NCBI): domain Bacteria; kingdom Bacillati; phylum Minisyncoccota; species Minisyncoccota bacterium. The sequence goes on from DAOTCE010000010.1 coordinate 136,290, forward strand.
TCAAAGTTCTCCCGCCGCAGCGCGTCGCTGCCCTTGGTAAAGAGCATGCGCAGCTCGCGCGGGAGTTCATTCAAACTCTTTTCTGCCATAATTGACTTTTGTCACGTAATCTGGAGCAAATCCAGCGCAAATCCACTATCAACCGGACCCCGCGCCACCTCCCCAACCCCGGGCCTGCCCGCTCACCGCCAGGGCAGACCGTCAAATGCCCTTGCCGGCCGAAAAAACTTTGCCCACGAGCTTGCCGATGTTGAAATAGTCCTGCGTGTCCGGCGTGAACACCAGCGGCTTGAGCTTCTTGATGTCCACGGCCCCCCCGGCCCCGATGATGCTCTCGTCGGCCTTGGCGTCAATCACCTCGCCCACAAACTGCGTGTGCAGCCCCAACTCCAGCACGTTAATCAGCTTGCATTCCAGCACCAGCGGAAACTCCTTCACATACGGCGCGTCCACCAGCGTGCTCTTGACCGGCGTCAGCTTGGTCGCCGCAAACTTGTTGGTGTTCCGCCCCGTCACCAGTCCGAAATAATCCACCTGCTGAACATACTTCTCGGAAGGAACGCCGAGCGTGAAAGCTCCGCGCTCCAGGATATTCGCATGGGAGTAAGTCACCTTGCGCAGCGAAACCGCCACGCACGGCGGCTGCGAACAACAGATGCCACTCCACGAAGCCGTCATTACGTTCGGCTTGCCCGCCTTGTCGTAAGTGCCCACCACCAACACCGGCGCCGGGTAAATGAGAGTCTTCGCTCCAAGAGATTTGTTCATAGCGCCGGCAATCCTAACCAAGCCCCGTAATGACGCCAAGCCCCGAAACGCGCCCAACACATCCACAAACCCCGCCGGCAAGAGCCCGAACGCTTCGCCCCGGCCCGCCCCCGCCAGGAACCGCAACTTGCATTGCGACAGTCCCTTTCCGGGAAAACCAGCCCTCCTCGCTGTTCTTCGTGGAACATGGCCCGTTCTGACAGCCACAGCACAAGCCGGGTCGAATCGGGCCTTCCAAGGGAGTCACACCGTATCCTAACCATATCCACACCATATCCACACCGTGGATACAACCTTGACATAGATCGCAGCGTCTTTCTGCGTATCCCACTGTCCTTATTGGACTTACCGTAAAAATGCCGCCCTGCGGCGGCTTTCGTTGGGTGCGCCCGGCAGGGCGCACTGACTAGTTGGTTAGAGTCCAATGCACACCC